>CAYFKI010000197.1:0-3053 GCA_964343525.1 uncultured Cyanobium sp. | reverse complement strand
GTGAGGGCACCCGGCCCCTGGTGCCCTCACAGGCCACGATCGTGGCGGTGCCACTGCTGGGCTCATCACTGCCCAAAAACAACTCGCTGGGATTGGTGACCTCCGCCAGGCCCCGATCGCGCATCTCAAACACCCCCAGCTCGTGGGTGGCACCAAAGCGATTTTTCACGGCCCGCAGCAGCCGGTGGCTGGCAAAGCGATCGCCCTCAAAGGTGAGCACCGCATCCACCAAATGCTCGAGCACCTTGGGGCCAGCGAGCATGCCCTCCTTGGTGACGTGGCCCACCAACAGCAGGGCCGTGTTCTGGCGTTTGGCGATGCGGGCCAGGGCGGCCGCGCATTCCCGCACCTGGGCCACCGACCCCGGGGCACTGCCCAGGTCGGCGTCGTGCAGGGCCTGGATGCTGTCAATGATGGCTACCGCCGGCCGGAGCGCCTCGAGTTCTTGGAGCACCAGCTCCAGATCGGTTTCAGCTAGTAGCTGGAAATCCGCGTCGCCCCCCTGGCTGGCGGGCGCCTCGGCCAGGCGCCGCCAGCGCAACTTCACCTGTTGGGCCGATTCCTCCGCACTCACGTAGAGCACAGACGTGCGCTCCGCCATCGAACGGCAGCTCTGCAACAGCAGGGTGGACTTGCCGATGCCCGGATCCCCACCCAACAGCACCAGCGATCCGGGCACCAAGCCACCGCCCAGCACCCGATCGAATTCCCCATAGCCACTGGCCAGGCGCTGCAGGGGCCGCTCCCCCACCGATTGGATCGGTTCCGAGCGCTTGGGCTGGCCCCCCGCCGGCACGCCCGCCGCCTCCAGGCCATCACGTCCATCGTGGGCCTGCAGCACAGGCCGCCGCCGACGGCGGTCGGCCGCTGGCTCTGAAGCCTGCAACTGTTCCACCAGGGTGTTCCAACTGCCGCAGCTGGCGCAGCGGCCGAAAAATTGCCGGGTCTGGGCCCCGCAACTGGTGCAGACAAAGACGGAGCTCGACTTGGCCAAGGGGATGGAGGCGACAGGTGGGGCGCCGGCCGATGCGGCGGTGTATGAAGAAAGGTGGCGCTGCGTGAACTGTTCGCCCCTTCGAGCTCTTCAGTGGGCAGATCCGATGTAGCAGCACCGCTGCGGCGATGACCGCTTCCGTACCCGCAAAAGAAACGATCCTTGTTGTCGACGACGAGGCCAGCATCCGCAGGATCCTGGACACCCGGCTGTCGATGATCGGCTACCAGGTGGTGACCGCCAGCGATGGCGTGGAAGCACTCGAGCTGTTTGGACGCACCAATCCCGACCTGGTGGTGCTCGACGTGATGATGCCCAAGCTCGATGGCTATGGCGTCTGCCAGGAGCTGCGCAAGGAATCGGATGTGCCGATCGTGATGCTCACCGCCCTGGGCGATGTGGCCGACCGCATCACCGGCCTGGAGCTGGGGGCCGACGACTACGTCGTCAAACCCTTCAGCCCCAAGGAACTCGAAGCCCGAATCCGCTGTGTGCTGCGCCGGGTGGAGAAGGAGGGCGAGGGCGGCAGCATCCCCAACTCCGGAATCATCCAGGTGGGCGATCTGCGCATCGACACCAACAAGCGCCAGGTGTACCGCGCCGATGAGCGCATTCGCCTGACCGGCATGGAATTCAGCCTGCTGGAGCTACTGGTGAGCCGCTCGGGCGAACCCTTTAGCCGCGGTGAAATTCTCAAAGATGTGTGGGGCTACACCCCCGAGCGTCACGTGGACACCCGGGTCGTCGACGTTCATATCTCCCGGCTGCGCTCCAAACTGGAGGACGATCCGGCCAACCCCGAGCTGATCCTCACGGCTCGGGGCACCGGCTATCTGTTCCAACGCATCGTCGACGCCGTTGTCTCCGAAGGAGCCTGAGTTCACTGCCGCTGGCCCCAAAAAGGCCAAACCCAGCCGGGCCATCCGCCGGCTGGTGATCTGGTATCGGCGCAATGCCGCTGTTACCTCCCTGGTGGATACGGCCACCTCGGCCGCCAGCACCGCCGGCACGGTGGCCGGCTCGATGGCGGGCGTGGCTGGTTCGGTGGCGGGGGCCGCTGTTTCCGGTGCGGGATCCGTCGCGGGTGCGGCGGTGTCTGGGGCGGGCTCCATGGCTGGAGCCGTACTGACGCCCCTGGTGTTTGATCCCCTGCGCAGGCTGCAGGGGAGCGCCGGCACCGGCGAAGACGGCACGATCAACGACGCGGACCGTCTGTGGGTGGCGGTGGATGGCATGGGCGGCGACCACGCCCCAGGCCCGATCCTCGAAGGCTGCCTGCGGGCTGTCGACCTGCTGCCCCTGCGGGTGCGGTTTGTGGCCGAGGAAGCGCCGTTGCGGGAAGCCGTGCAGGCGATGGAGCTGCAAGAACAACTCGATGACGCCATCGCCCGGGGCCTGATCCAACTGATCCCCAGCGGCCCCACGGTGGGCATGGACGAGGAAGCCACGGTGGTGCGCAAAAAACGCGACGCCAGCATCAACCTGGCGATGGACCTGGTGAAGGAAGGCCAGGCCACGGCCGTTTATTCGGCCGGCAACTCCGGTGCCGTGATGGCTTCAGCCATCTTCCGACTCGGCCGGCTCAAGGGCATCGATCGGCCCGCCATTGGGGCCCTGTTCCCCACGCGGGATCCGGAGCAGCAGGTGCTGGTGCTGGATGTGGGGGCCAACATGGATTGCAAGGCCAGCTACCTGCACCAGTGGGCCTTGCTGGGCAACATCTACAGCCGCGATGTGTTGCAGGTGCGCCAACCCCGGATTGGCCTGGTGAACATCGGCGAGGAGGAGTGCAAAGGCAACGAGCTCTGCCTCAAGACCTACCCCCTGCTGGCAGCCGAAGAGCGCTTTGTGTTTGCGGGCAACTGCGAGGGGCGCGATGTGCTCTCAGGGGAATTCGATGTGGTGGTCTGCGATGGATTCACCGGCAACGTGCTGCTCAAATTCCTGGAATCGGTGGGCAGCGTGCTGCTCGATGTGATCAAGGAAGAACTGCCCCGGGGCCGTCGCGGCAAGGTGGGCTCCGCCTTCTTGATCAGCAACCTGCGCCGCATCAAAAAAC
>CAYFKI010000196.1:0-3085 GCA_964343525.1 uncultured Cyanobium sp. | reverse complement strand
TGAGACCGGGAAGGTCTCCCAAGCGCCGCGTGATCCTCAGGCGAGGGCCGCGGTAACGAGACATGAAACGACTTCAAGGGACGAAGGGGACCGGCGAAACCGGCCCGTGGCGGAGAAGGATCGAGCATGCTGGGAGGAGTTCCCGCAGGTTCGAGCAGTGCTGCGCCAACGGTCGATCCTATCGGTTGGCCCCCGCGCCCTCGGTCTGGCGGAGGTGCCTAGTGGATTCAGGGATCCTGCCGTTGCGGCCCAGGGCTGGGTTGGGGCGGTGCTATTGGCCCTGATTGGCTTCTATCGCCAGTGGATCTCACCCCTGCTGGGCCCCCGTTGCCGCTTCATCCCCAGCTGCAGTGCCTATGGCCTCGAGGCCGTCGCGCGCCATGGGGCCCTGCGCGGTAGCTGGCTCACCCTCAAGCGCCTGTTGCGCTGCCATCCCTTCACGCCCTGTGGCTGCGACCCGGTTCCCGATTGATGGCTGATTCTGTCGGGGCCACTGCAGCGCCCATGGAAGGAGCCTCCGCCCAGTTGCTGCTGTTCACCCGCCAGGGCTGCTGCCTGTGCGAGGGGCTGGAGGAGAAATTGCGGGCGCTGAATCCACCGCCCCCGCTCCAGCTGCTCGATGTGGACGCCGATCCGGCCCTGCAGGCCCGCTACGGCCTCGAGGTGCCGGTGCTGGCGGTGGTGCTGGAGGAGGCGAGCGAGACGGCCCAGGTGCCCGGTGGCACGGGCCAACCTCCACGCGCTTGGCGCGAGCTTCCCAGGGTGCCTCCCCGGTTGGGCGGAGACGGGCTCGTGGTTTGGTTGCAGAAGAACGGTTTTCCTGGCCAGCACGCTTAGAAAGGCGCCAGGTTGTTGGTCTGGGTATGACCCTGCTGCTCCATCCGCTCCTGCACCAGGTGGGTTTGGAGGTGCCAGAGGCCCTGCCCAATTGCGAGCTCACAGGCCTGAGCTGTGATTCCAGGCGGGTGGGCGGCGGCACCTTGTTTGTGGGGTTGCCTGGCACCCAGGTGGATGGCGGCAGCTTCTGGCCCCAGGCCCTCCAAGCTGGAGCGGCGGCGGCCCTGATCAGCGCGGAAGCGGCCCGGCTGCAGCCCCCGGGCCCGGCCGATCCGGTGCTGGTGCTCCCCGATCCGGTGGCCCAATGGGCCGGAGATCTGGCGGCGGCGTTTTGGAGCCGGCCCAGCCAGCGCATGGCCCTGATCGGGGTCACGGGCACCAATGGCAAAACCACCACCACCCATCTGATCGAGCATCTGGCGGCTGAGGCCGGCCGGCCGGCGGCGCTGTTTGGCACCTTGGTCAACCGTTGGCCGGGCCACAGCGTGACGGCCCAGCACACCACGGCCTTTGCCGACGTGCTCCAGGCCCAGCTGGCCCAGGCGGTGGAGGCGGGGGCTGCCATGGGCGCGATGGAGGTGAGCTCCCATGCCCTCGACCAACACCGGGCGGCGGGGTGTCAGTTTGCGGGGGCGGTGTTCACCAACCTCAGCCAGGACCACCTCGACTACCACCCGTCGATGCAGGCCTATTTCGAGGCCAAGGCGCACCTGTTTGAACCGCCCTTGCTCGCCGGCTCGGCCGTGGTGAATGGGGATGACCCCTGGGGCCGCCAGCTGTACGAGCGGCTGCAGCCCCGGCTGGGGGAGCGGTGTTGGCGGAGTTCCCTCGACGACGCCTCGGCGGAGTTGTATGCGGGGGATCTGGAGCTCGGTGCCAGCGGCATGGCCGGCACCTTGATCACGCCGCACGGCCAGGGGGCCTTCCGCTCACCCCTGGTGGGCCGCTTCAACCTGATGAATCTGTTGCAGGCGGTGGGTGCGCTGCTGCAGCAAGGCGTGCCCTTGCCCCAGTTGCTCGATGGCCTAGCCAGCTTCAAAGGCGTGCCTGGCCGCATGGAGCGGGTGGCTTTAGGGGCGGCTGGGCTGCCGGCGGTGGTGGTGGATTACGCCCACACCCCCGATGGCTTGGCCAGTGCCCTGGCGGCCTGTCGGCCGTTCACGGCCGGGAAGTTGGTGTGCGTGTTTGGTTGCGGCGGCGATCGCGACCGCAGCAAACGGCCCCAGATGGGGGCGATTGCGGCCCGGCTCGCCGATCAGGTGATCGTGACCTCCGACAACCCCCGCACTGAAGATCCGGCTCGGATTCTTGAGGATGTGGTGGCGGGTATCCCCGCCGGCACCGACTGCACGGTGGAAGCCGATCGGGCCCGCGCCATCGCTGGCGCCATTGCACAGGCACAGCCGGAAGATCTGCTGCTGATTGCCGGCAAGGGCCATGAGGATTACCAGATCCTTGGCACCACCAAGATTCACTTCGACGACCGCGAAGAAGCGGAAAAGGCCCTGCGGCTTCGCCTGCAGCAGGGCTAAGCGGCCTCCGCATCAAGGTTGCGCAGGGCTTCGAGCAGGAGGGCGATCTCCTCGCTGGTGGTGCTGATGTGGGTGCAGGCCCGCAGGCAGTGGGGGTGATCCAGGCTGCGCACCCAGATCCCCTGGGCGCCGAGCTGGCGCACCACCGCTTCGGGCTTGGAGCCCTCCAGGGTGAAGCTCACCAGGCCTGCAGGGGGTGGGGCCTGCAGCAGGGTGCGCGCCGCCGGGATGGCCTGCAGGCCTTCCCAGAGCTGGCCGCTCAAGTGGGTGATGGTGCTCAGGCGTTCGTCGCTGCTGCCTTCGGCTTCGAGCAGCGCGAGGGAACATTGCAGGCCGGCAAACAGGGGAATGCAGGAGGTGGCCACCTCAAAGCGGCGGCCATCGGCGTGGAAGCTGCTGCTGGCTTCGCTCTCCTGGCTGAGGCTGCGCCAACCAATCAGGGTGGGCTGGCTTTCCGCGAGCACCCGCTCCGAGAGGGCGATCGCCCCCAGCCCTTCGGGCCCGCAACACCACTTGTGACCGGTGCAGGCGTAGATGTCGGCGGCTGCGGCTGCCTCGGCCACCGGGATGCTGCCAAGCGATTGGGCCGCATCCACCAGCAGGTAGGGATGGGACGGATGGGCGGCCAATTGCTGGGCCACCGCCGCAATCGGCATCACTTGGCCGGTGTTCCACAGAAGGTGGGAGAGCACCACCAGCCGGGTGTGGGGCGTGAG
>CAYFKI010000195.1:0-3108 GCA_964343525.1 uncultured Cyanobium sp. | reverse complement strand
CCCCCACCGATTCCACCGCCGCGATCAAGGCGGTCTGCACCTCAGAGCGCTCGCTACTCACGAGGCACTGGAGCACATCAAAGCGATCCTGGGGGGCCAATTCGCCGTCTTCCCCCCAGGCAAGGCTCCAGGGGACAGGCGCTGGGGTGGGAGCAACCATGGGCTTCGGGAGCAGGTTGATCAGGGATTCCTGACAATGGGAGGTTAATGGGGATCGCCCGACCAATCACAGAGTCTCTTCAGAACCTGTTCACGCTTCTCCATAGAGCCAGGGCCGCGGAGTACGGTGGGCCTCGATTCCAAGGTGTTCAGGCCCCCTTCGGCTCGCTCAGCATTCACTGACCTTGCGGAGGATCTGCAGCTTCCAACCGAATCAGTTCCAGGATTTGCTTCATTAATGACCATCTACGTCGGCAACCTCTCGTTCCAGGCAGAACGCGAGGACCTGCTTGATCTCTTCGGCCAATACGGAGAGGTGCGCCAGTGCAGCCTGCCCCTTGATCGGGAAACAGGCCGCAAACGCGGTTTTGCCTTTGTTGAGCTGGCGGATGACGCAGCTGAACAAAAAGCCATCGACGACCTCCAGGATGTCGAATGGATGGGTCGGATGATCCGCGTCAACAAAGCCACCCCCCGCGAAGGTGGCGGTGGTGGTGGCGGCTACGGCGGCAACCGTGGCGGTGGCAACCGCGAAGGCGGTGGCTATGGCGGTGGCAACCGGGGTGGCGGCTACGGCGGTGGTGGCAACCGTGAAGGCGGTGGCTACGGCGGTGGCGGCAACCGCTGGTAGGAGCGCCATGGGGCAACCATCAGCGCCAACCATCCGCCCCTGAATCCCTGATCCCACGATCAAAAGCCCCTGGAATGGCATGGCCATCCCAGGGGCTTTCTTGTGTCAGGGGTTATTGAGGGCGTTACTGGGGGCTAACCCTCCGCAGCCAACGGAAGCACCTCCGCGAATCCCTCCAGCTCATGCAATTGATCTTGCTGCCAGGCTTGGCGGCGTAAATCGGCTCCCCGCTGATCGGCGATTGGTTCACCTTCACGGGGTTCAGGCAACCAGGTTTTGAGATGGCGACGGCGCACCTTGGCCGTCCAGCGATGAAAGCGATTGAAAGCTCGACTTTTGGTCATCACACCTCCAAAGGAGATGGATCCGGTCTATCGCCGCCACGCCAGGTTGAACAGTGCCCAGCGAACATCTTCACCATCACCCGCTCCAACACCCACCGGCCCAGCCCAAACCAAGCCCCCAATCCCAGGGGTGGGCTGACAATGGGGTTCTGATTCGCTGCCTGGGCTGCCTTGGCCACGCCTGCTTCTGCCGCACCCCAGCCTGCCTTCCGGCGCCTGATCCAAGCCCTCCAACCGCACCGCCGGCTGGTCTGGCTAGCCACGGGCTGCTCCGTTCTCAACAAGCTGTTCGACCTCGCCCCCCCGGTGCTGATTGGCCTGGCGGTCGATGTGGTGGTGAAGCAAGACACCTCCTGGCTGGCGGCCTGGGGCTTTCGGTCGGTGCCCAGCCAGCTCACCGTGCTGGCCGTGCTCTCGTTTGCCATCTGGAGCGCGGAATCCCTGTTCGAATACCTCTATGCCCTGCTCTGGCGCAACCTGGCCCAAACGGTGCAGCACGAGCTGCGGATGGAGGCCTACGACCACCTCCAACACCTTGAGATGGCGTTCTTTGAGCAGGGCAGCTCGGGCCGTCTGCTGACGATCCTCAACGACGACATCAACCAGCTGGAGCGCTTTCTCGACCAGGGGGCCAACGAAATCCTGCAGCTGGCCACCACGGTGCTCGCCGTTGGCGGGGCGATGGTGGTGCTCTCGCCCTCGGTGGCAGGGGTGGCCTTCATCCCGATTCCGGTGATTTTGTGGGGCTCCTTGCGCTTCCAACGGCGCCTGGCGCCGCGCTACCAGGCGGTGCGCGAAAAGGCGGGCGATCTGGCCAGCAGGTTGAGCAACAACCTCGGCGGCATGCTCACGATCAAGAGCTACACCGCTGAAGCCTGGGAACTGGCGCGCCTCGACGAGCAAAGCCAGGCCTACCGCCTCAGCAACGGCCGTGCCATTCGTCTATCCGCGGCCTTTGTGCCCTTGATCCGCTACGCCATTTTGTTTGCCTTTCTGGCGATTTTGGTGATCGGCGGGCTCCAGGCCTGGCAGGGGGTGATTGCCGTGGGCACCTACAGCTTTTTGGTGTTCATCACCCAACGGTTGCTCTGGCCCCTCACCACCTTGGGCCGCACCCTCGACGACTACCAGCGGGCGATGGCCTCCACCAACCGGGTGCTGGACCTGCTCCACACCCCGATCGCCATCCCCAGTGGTGAGCGCAGCCTGGATGGGGAGGTGCGCGGGGCCATCCGCTTTGAGGCCGTCGACTTTGGCTACAACGGCCGGGAGCGCCTGCTGCACCACTTCGATCTCGACATCCCAGCCGGGAGCACGATCGGGATCGTGGGGGCCACCGGCTCCGGCAAAAGCACGATCGTCAAACTGCTGCTGCGGCTCTACGAGATCCAGGCGGGCCAGATCCTGCTTGACGGCCAGCCGATCCAGACCCTGGAACTGCAGGCGTTGCGGCGGGCCATCGGCCTGGTGAGTCAGGAGGTGTTTCTGTTCCACGGCACGGTGGCCGAGAACATCGCCTACGGCAGCTTCCACGCCCCCCGCAGCGCCATTGAGCAGGCCGCCCAACTCGCAGAAGCTTCCGGCTTCATCGAGGCCCTCCCCCAGGGCTACGACACGGTGGTCGGGGAGCGGGGCCAACGCCTCTCCGGCGGCCAGCGCCAACGCATCGCCCTGGCCCGGGCCATCCTCAAAAACCCGCCGGTGCTGGTGCTGGATGAGGCCACAGCCGCCGTGGACAACGAAACCGAGGCCGCCATCCAACGCTCCCTCGATGCCATCACCGCCTCCCGCACCACCCTGGTGATCGCCCACCGCCTCAGCACGGTGCGCCATGCCGACCAGATCGTGGTGATGGACAAGGGCCAGATCGTGGAACGGGGTAGCCACGACAGCCTGATTGGCCGCAATGGGGCCTACGCCAACCTCTGGCGGGTGCAGGCGGGGCTGCGGGCCAACGAGGCCCTCAGCCTCTAG
>CAYFKI010000194.1:1191-3118 GCA_964343525.1 uncultured Cyanobium sp. | reverse complement strand
CATGGGGGGTGATCAGCAGATTCGGAACTGTTTTGAGCGCCTCCAGCTCCTCTCCAGGCGGTTCATGGGCCAACACATCAAGGGCGGCACCGGCCAGCTGGCCGGTGGTGAGCGCCTCCACCAAGGCCGGCATCTCCACCAAGCCCCCCCGACCCAGGTTGACCAGGAGGGCCGAAGGTTTGAGCCACCGCAGGCGCTCCCGGTTGATCAAGCCCTGGGTGTGGGCGGTGAGGGGGGCATGCAGGCTCACCACATCGGCGGCCCGTAGGGCGGCCTCCAGCTGGGCGGCGCTGCTGCGGCTGGTGATGCGATCCACCGTCATGCCGAAGGCCTCGCCAATGGCGGCCACCCCGTTGCCGATGTCGCCGGCGCCGATCACGCTGAGGTGGCGGCCGGCCAGTTCGTCGAATTCCGGTTCCACCAAGGCAAACACGGGGCTGCGTTGCCATTGCCCATCGCGCACCTGCTGGCGGCGGGTTTGTAGCTGGCAGGCCAGTTCCAGGATCAGGGCCCAGGTCACCTGCACCACCGAGGCCTTGCTGTAGCGGCCCGCATTGCGCACCTCGATGCCGAGCTCTTGGCAGGCCCCGTGATCCACCTGGTCGGTGCCGGTGCTGGCGGCGCAGATCAGGCGTAGGTCGGGCAACTGATGCAGCAGGTCGGCATCGAGGCGGATCTTGTTGGTGATGGCGATGGCAGCCCCATCCAACCGCTGCAGACAGGCGCTGGGCTGGGTGCTCGGCCAGCAGACGAGCTCGGCGTGCTCCTCCAGGGGGCTGAGATCGATGGGGCCGAGGCTCAGGGCATCAAGGAACACCGCTTTGGGTTTGGCCTGCTGCGGGGTGATGGCCATCGTTCGCAATTGCTCCTAGTGTTGAGAAGCCCAGGATCCGTGCGTTGGCTGCTCGAGCCCCTGCTGCTGTGCCTGCCGTGTCCCATCCCAATGGGCTCCGGTCCAGTCTCCATGACCGCGGCCAGCGGCTGACTCCCCAGCGTCAGAGGGTGTTGGAGCTGTTTGAGCGCATCGGCGAAGGCAGTCACCTGGGTGCGGAAGAAGTGCACCAGCGTCTCCTGCGCGCCGATGAGCGGGTGTCTTTGGCCACGGTGTACCGCACCCTGCGCCTGCTCAGCGGCATGGGCCTGTTGCAGGAGCTCGAGTTGCCCGAAGGGGGCCGCCGCTTTGAGTTGGCCAGCGACGCCCACCGCGACCATCACCATCTGGTGTGTGTGCGCTGCGGGCGTACGGAGGAGTTTGAGAATCCAGCCGTTCTCTCCGCTGGAACGGAAGCGGCTGGGGGTCTGGGCTTTCGCCTGCTCGAATGTGTGCTCAACGTGCGGGCCCTTTGCCCAGCCTGTGCGGCTTCTGAGTGATCGGGGCGCCCGAGGGTTTTAGCGGTGCGGTTTGACCCGCACGGGTACCAGCACGGGCTGCATCAGACCGCCGCCGCCGTTGTCGTCATCGGAGTCGGCAGTGAGCCAGAAGGCCAGGCCGAACAGGGCAATCACCCCGGTGAAGAGCAGAAGCTCGGCCATGGCTGGGCTGCAAGTCGACCCAAACTAGCGGCGTTGTCCACAGCTGGTGTAGTGAAAACTGCGGTTTTCCCTACCCAAACCCTTTGCCGGCGTGTTTGGCCACACAGGCCTGCAATTGCTGGCGCAGCTTGGCGTGGTCGAGGTTTTTGCCAATCAACACGATCTGGTTCTTGCGATCGCTGCTGGGCCAGTCGGAGTCGTCGATGGAGAAGCGCTTGCCAGCCAGGTGAAAGATGTGGCGCCGTTCGCTCTCGTTGAACCAAAGGATCCCTTTGGCACGGAATACCGAGCCGGGCAGCTGATTGTCGAGGAAATTCTGGAACTTCCTCAGGGCAAACGGCCCATCGGCAGCAAAGGAAAGCGACGTGAACCCTTCAATCGCTAGATGGTCGGG
>CAYFKI010000194.1:0-1091 GCA_964343525.1 uncultured Cyanobium sp. | reverse complement strand
TCGTGGTCGCAGTTGTCGTGGTTTTGCTTGGCGACCACCTTGTCGCTTTCAAACAGTCCCACGCTCAACAGCAAGGGCAAAGGCACATCCCCTTTCACCGACCTGAGGATGCGGGCATCGGTTTTGATCCCGCGGAGCTGCTCTTCGAGGGCTGCCAGCCTGGCTTCCTCCACCAGGTCGCACTTGTTGAGCAGCAGCATGTCGCTGTAGACGATCTGGGCCCGGGCCACCTCGCCTTCCAGCAGGTCATCGCTGAAGTTTTCGGCATCCACCAGCGTGATGATCGAATCCAGGCGGGTTTGATCGCGCAGATCACTCCCGAGGAAGGTCATCGCCACGGGGAGGGGATCGGCAAGACCCGTGGTTTCCACCACCAGGTAGTCGACCGGATCGGGGCGATCGAGGATGCGATACACGGCCTCAAGCAGTTCGCCGTTGATGGAGCAGCAGATGCAGCCGTTGCTTAGCTCCACCATGTCTTCCCCGGTGGCCACCACCAGGTCGTTGTCGATGCCGATTTCGCCGAACTCGTTCACGAGCACGGCGGTCTTCAGGCCCTGTTGATTGCTGAGGATGTGGTTGAGCAGGGTGGTTTTACCGGCCCCAAGGAAGCCAGTGAGAATCGTCACCGGCAAACCACTGGGGGCCGCATCCAGGGGGGTTGCAACGGAGGCGGTGCCGTTGGCACGGGGGCTGCTCATGGGGCTCGGCGCGGGCACAGCCTTGGGGCGTGCTGGATCTGCCTCCAGTTTGGCGCCTGCGGCGCACGGCTGACCCCCGTCAGCGGATGGCGCGCCAGCGCGTGGCGATCGCCTGGGCGCTGCGCCGGTCACAGCGCCCCCCCAGTCCTTCGCTGACGGCACAGGTGTTGGCGATGGTGGTGGCTGGGAGGGATGGGGCCTCCGCCGCCAGTCCATCCGCCACAACGGCTTTAGGCGCGATGCCAATGCCGCTCAGCTGGCTCAGCCGCGCCAGGGCCCGGGAGGGGGGAAGGGTTTCGCTGAACAGCTGGCGCACGTGCCATTGCCGCAGCCGGTGCAGCGCCTCGAGCAAGCTTTCAGGCCGCAGGCTGACGCTGTTGCTTTCGCCAT
>CAYFKI010000193.1:702-3151 GCA_964343525.1 uncultured Cyanobium sp. | reverse complement strand
GTGGGCGAGGCCAACGACTACGTGGGCAAGGGCATCAACGGTGGCCGCATCACCGTCGTGCCCCCTGCTGGGGGGAATGACCCGGGCAGCCAGGTGATTCTGGGCAACACCTGCCTTTACGGCGCCACGGGCGGTGAAGTGTTTGCCCTCGGCCGGGCTGGCGAGCGGTTTGCCGTGCGCAACAGCGGCGCCAAAACAGTGGTGGAGGGTGCCGGTGACCACTGCTGCGAGTACATGACCGGTGGGGTGGTGGTGGTGCTGGGTTCCACCGGCCGCAATGTGGCTGCGGGCATGACCGGTGGGGTGGCCTTCCTGCTGGATGAGGACGGCGGCCTGGCCGATCGCCTCAACCCGGAAATCGTGGCCCTGTGTGATCTCACCACGCCCGAGCAGGAAGCCCTGCTGAAACCCTTGCTCCAGGCCCATCTGGACCAAACAGGCAGCGCCAAGGCCGGCCAGATCCTGGCCGATTGGAGCAGCTGGAAGGCCAAGTTCAAGCTGCTGGTGCCCCCCAGTGAAAAGGCCACCGTGGGTCTGGCCGAGCGGGAGGCGGTGGCCGCTTGAGCCTTTAGCGCGGGTACTCCCGCATCAGTCGCTGCACCTCGCCGGCGTGGTAACTGCTGCGGGTGAGGGGCGTGCTCACCACCTGCAAAAACCCCAGCTCTTGCTCACCGTGCCGTTGAAAGGCGGCGAATTGCTCGGGGGTCACAAACCGATCCACGGGCAAATGCTTGGGCCCCGGTGAGAGGTACTGGCCGATGGTCACGATGTCGACGCCGTGGCGCTTGAGGTCGGCCATCACCGCCAGCACTTCCGCATCGGTTTCGCCCAGGCCCGTCATCAGGCCCGATTTGGTGTAAGTGCGGGGCCATCCCTGCTGCACCCGCTGCAGCAGCTCCAGGGAGCGTTCGTAGATCCCTTGGGGCCGCGCTTTTTTATAGAGCCGGGGCACGGTTTCAATGTTGTGGTTGAGCACCTCCGGTGCCCCTTCCATCACGGCAGCAAGGGCCTGCCAGTTGCCGCAGAAATCTGGAATCAGCAGCTCGATGGTGGTCAGGGGCGAGCGGCGCCGCACCTGCTCGATGCAGGCCACAAATTGGCTGGCTCCGCCGTCATCGAGGTCGTCGCGGTTCACCGAGGTGATCACCACGTGGCTCAACCCCAGCCGCTGAACGGCTTCCCCCAGCCGTTCGGGCTCGGTGGGATCGAGGGCCCGCACGCTTTTGTCGAAGTCGATGTCGCAGTAGGGGCAGGCCCGGGTGCAGCCGGGGCCCATGATCAAAAAGGTGGCGGTCCCGCCGGCAAAGCATTCGCCGATGTTGGGGCAGCTGGCCTCCTGGCAAACGGTGTTGAGCTGGAGATCGCTCAGCAGATCCGCCACCTCGCCAATCCGCTCCCGCTGGGGGGCCTTCACGCGCAGCCAGTCGGGTTTGAGCACGCGGCAGGTGGGCCCACAGGGGCGGCGAAAGGGGCGTTTTCAGACTCTAGAAACCAGCCGGTGCAACCCAGGTGATCCCTTAAGCTCGCCTCAGCGCGGGATGTAGCGCAGCTTGGTAGCGCACTTCGTTCGGGACGAAGGGGCCGCAGGTTCGAATCCTGTCATCCCGATTTGGTGAACACGCTCAATCCAGCTCGGCCCCCGGGTATCCCCTTGGCGTGACCATGCGGCCGTCTTGGAGCCGGCTGGTGCTGTTTCCGACCAGCACCAGGGTGAGCATGTCGACCTGCTCAATCGGCAGGCTCTCCAGGCTATGCAGGCTCACCTGCTCCTCTGGGCGGCCCAGCTGGCGGGCCAGGGCCACGGGGGTGCTGCCCGGTCGGCCGGTCAGCAGCAGCTCTTGGGCCCTGGCCAATTGCCAGTCGCGGCCCTTCGATCTCGGGTTGTAGAGCGCCACCACAAAGTCACCGGCGGCGGCCGCCTTGAGCCGCCGTTCGATCACCTCCCAAGGGGTCAGCCGATCGCTCAAGCTCACGGTGCAGAAGTCGTGCATCAGGGGGGCCCCGGCCCGGGCCGCGGCGAGTTGTAGGGCCGAAATGCCTGGATGCACCTCGAAGCTGGGCCGCTGGTCGTTGGGTTGGTTCAGCCAGAGCTCGAGGGCCAGGCCGGCCATGGCATAGATGCCGCTATCCCCCGACGACACCAGCGCCACTTTCAGTCCTTGGTTGGCCAGGTCCAGGGCCTGGCGGCAACGGGCCCGCTCCTCCGTAAGACGACCATCGCAGCGGAGTTGGTCGGGCCTGCGCAGCGGTTCGAGCAAGTCCAGGTAGAGGCCGTAGCCCACCCACACCGTGGCCTCGCTCAAGGCGCGGCGAGCATCTGGGGTGAGCAGATCCAGCCTGCCGGGACCACTCCCCACCAGATGCAGCTGGCCGCGCTCGGGTGCCCATTGCTCGGGGCTGATGGCGATCGCCAGGGTGACCGCTCCCTGCTCCCCCGGGGCTGCGCGGC
>CAYFKI010000193.1:0-692 GCA_964343525.1 uncultured Cyanobium sp. | reverse complement strand
CCCCTGATGCACGACTTCTGCACCGTGAGCCTGAGCGATCGGCAGGGTGGCTGCTCCCTGCTCGCCCGGGGCTGCACGGCCGATGGTTTTCTCCAGCAGCAGGCGAGCTCCAGGACCCGCCGCCAGCAGGGCGGCTGCCTCGGCCACGCTGGCAGTACCCATCTCGGCCGCCACGGCGGCGGAGGGGTTGGGCACGCCCACCGCCTCCAGGGCCTGGGCCGTTAGCCAGCGCTGGGGCCAACCCCGCGCCTGGGCCAGCTGCAGCAAGGCGGGCTCATCGGCTTTGCGATCAATGCTGGCCATCCCCGCAATCGCCTCGGGGGCGAGCTGGAGGTGATCCAGCTGTTGCGCGATCAGGCGCTCGATCAGGCTCAAACTGGTGCCCCGTTCGCAGCCCAGGCCCAGCCAAAGGCTGGGCGGATGCCAGCGACAGCCCTCGCCGCGCTCCACGCCAATCGTCAGATCGGCAGGGGCGCTGGCGTTCTCAACCACCCCTGTGGCGGCCGCGGCTTCCAGCGCAAGCCAGCGCGCTGAGCCGCTGGTTTGGTGCACGGAGAGGTGGGTTGGGGCGTTTCCATCAACGGCGGGGGCATGGCCCTGTTCATGGGCCCGTTGCATCAGAGCCGTCCAGTCGCCAGTGGCACTGCGCCGCCAGCCCCACTGGTGGCCAAAGGCATCGAGGGCCAGGCGAC
>CAYFKI010000192.1:0-3157 GCA_964343525.1 uncultured Cyanobium sp. | reverse complement strand
GGCTGACTTGATGGATGCCACGCATGGGCTACGTTGCCCCCAAGACAAGGGCCCGAGATAACCAAGAAAATGTCAGCCCTGGATCCCAGGATTGAAGACACGCTGGAGGCGCTCTGGGGATGGGGCTGATGCATCGGTTGACCATCCACCCAAAGGCCATCGGCAGAGCCACAGTTGCCCGCATCAAAAGCCGCTGGGAAGAGATCTTTTTCCTCACTGCATGCTTTTTACTGTTTCTGCAAGTGGCGTTCTTTTACGGCGCCATCGGCGAACTCGCTGCGGATCATGGCGCGATTGCGCTCTTTAGCGCAGTTGACGCTTTTGTGGTTTCACGTCTTGCCTACTTCACGGTTCCTGCATTTGTTTTGCCACTGAGCTTCTTGATCTTTTACAGGAATGAGCTGCCCTGGCGCAGGTACTACCTCGATATCCTTGGGATCTATGTGATTTTTCGATTAATCATTCAACTGATAGGGCTGAATATTTTGGTTTTTGATTTTGTGTCGTCTCGCTTTCTTTTAATCACCCAGTTGTTATTTTTCCTACCCTACTCACTCATGGTCTGGGGTTGGATTTACTGGAGACTCGATCAATTTGCCCAAAGCAAGCCTGGCCCCTTCTTCAGACTCGACCACGATGGCGATGCCCCCAGGCCAATTGATTACTTTGTAGCAGCCTTTTCATCGGTATTTTCAGCCTCTGTCAATGGCATCAAAGGGAACAGTGCCCGCGCAAGAATTCTCATCCTTTTGCACGGTTTCATGATCTATGACGTGATGGGTCTCACCCTTTCAAGGGCTGTGGCCCTTGTGCAGATTCACTAGCTGGGTTCTAGAGCCTGCTTTAGCAACATGAGCTACCAAGCCCAGTTGGGGTTAACCGCATCCAGAGGCGCCATCACACCGGCTGTTGATCCTTCTTCCAGGCTTTCTCCAAGGCCTGCCGGAAGCGTTCGGTTTTAGGCGGAATCCCCAGCAGGTGCTGGCGAAACAGGGAGGTGAGTCTCCAGAACTTCAAGCCAGCCGCAACGGCAAAAACCGCCCAGGGAACCAACATCCATAGGGGGCTGCTCATCACCGGCCTGGGCCTGCACTTGCGCCCATCGTGCCGTGCTCCGCCGCCTCGCGCGATGGGGCCGCTGGCGTCGTGAGTCGAGCGGCGGGGGAAGCCCGGGGGCTCCTGTGCTTTGCGACAGCAAAAAGAGGCGGCACCCAGATTCGAACTGGGGGTAAAGGATTTGCAATCCTCTGCCTTACCACTTGGCCATGCCGCCGGCCGGGGAGCAAACTCCCAGGACCGGATCGTATCAGCCATGGCATGCCTGCCCGACTGCTGGTTCTGAGCAACGGCCACGGGGAGGATTTGATTGCCCGCCGGGTGATCCAGGCCCTGCATGGGCGCAGGCCATCGCTGGCCGTGGCCGTGTTGCCGCTGGTGGGACGCGGCGATGCCTATGCCCCCCAAGAAGCGGCTGGCTTCGTGCAACGGATCGGCCCCAGCCAACAGCTCCCCAGCGGCGGCTTCAGCAACCAGAGCCTGCGCGGCCTGGCCAGGGATCTGGCGGCTGGGCTGCCGGGCCTGAGCTGGCAGCAATGGCAAACGGTTCGCGCCTGGGGACGCCGCGGGGATCCGGTGCTGGCGGTGGGGGATCTGCTGCCCCTGCTCCTTGCCTGGCTCAGCGGTGCCCCCTTTGGCTTCATCGGCACGCCCAAAAGCGATTTCACCTGGGCCTCGCCGCCCCCCAGGGGATGGGGCAGCAGCCCGATCGCCGATGGCTACCACCGGGCCAAAGGCAGTGAATGGGATCCCTGGGAATGGGCCCTGATGGGTAGCCGGCGCTGCCGGCTGGTGGCCGTGCGGGATCAGCTCACGGCCCGCGGCCTCAGACGCCACCAGATCGCAGCCCAGGCCCCTGGCAACCCCATGATGGATGGCTTCTCCAGCCAACCCTTGCCCGCCTCGCTGGCAGGCAACCCCCGCTTGCTGCTGTTGCCCGGCAGCCGCTTCCCCGAGGCCCTAGGCAATGCCCGGGGGCTGCTCGCGGCCCTGGCCCAACTGCCGCCGAGCGGCCCAGCCCCCCTGGCACTCCTGGCCTGCGGCTCCAACCCTGGGGACGGGATCTGGTGGCCGCTGCTGGAGCAGGCCGGTTGGCGCCGCCAGGAGCCCAGCCCGGAGGTCCTATCGATTGGGGCCACAAGTGCCTGGGTGCTGGCGGCTGAACCCGGCCAAGGTCACTTGGCACCCCGCCAGCTGCTGGTGGGCTGCGGCTGTTTCGAGCGCTGGGCGCCCTGGGCCGATCTGGCCCTCGCCACCGCAGGCACCGCCACCGAACAGGTGGTGGGCCTGGGGATTCCGGCGCTGTCGCTACCCGGGCCGGGCCCCCAGTTCAAGGCCAGCTTTGCCCGGCGCCAAAGCCGGCTGCTGGGGGGCGCCGTGGTGCCCTGCCACAGCCCAACCCAAGTGGCCGAGCGGCTGGCCCTGTTGCTGCAGGACGCCAATCTCCGCCAGCAGCTGGGAGCCATCGGCCGTCGCCGCATGGGGCCGCCAGGCGGCAGCAACGCCCTGGCCACCCTGGTCGACCAGCGCCTGCTGGGATGATGCCCTGATCCCCAGCACCATCCCTTGCCATGGCGGGCATTTCCGATCGGGCCTACAGCGCAGCCTGCGGCAAGTTGGCCACCCAGCTGGGGATCAGCCTGGCCGCGGCCCGGCGCAAGGTGGATATCCAAGCCGCCCAGCAGGGCCTGCGCGAGACCGCCGCCAAGGTGGAGCTGGCCGAGCAGCTCCTCACCGACGCCCAAAGCAGCGGCACCAACCACCACGACCTGCTCACCTCCCTCCTGGAAGCCGTCGGCAACGACGAGAACTTCATGGTGGAGGACTGAAGCCCTAAGGCGGGCCTAACGGTTGCCGCCGGTGGAGTGTTCAAACAGCAGGTGGAAGCGGTTGCGATCCAGCTCGCAGAACACCGGAATGCAGGCAAAGCAGCGCTGGGTGAGCTCCCAACGTTCCTCGCGCTTGAGCATGGCCTCGAGACGATCCCGCGCCGGCAGTAGGTAGCGCACATCGCCGGCGGCATAGGCCAACTGGGCATCGGTGAGGTCCTCCACCCGGCCCCAATCGGAGCTCTGGGCCTGCTTATCCAGCTCCACGCCCA
>CAYFKI010000191.1:0-3175 GCA_964343525.1 uncultured Cyanobium sp. | reverse complement strand
ACCGCCCCGACCAGCGCACCCCCGTGGCCAACTTCTTCCTGGCCGGCAGTTACACCAAGCAGGACTACATCGATTCGATGGAAGGCGCCACCATGAGCGGGCGCCTTGCCGCCGCCGCCATCCTGGGCAGGCCGGTGGAGCTCGCCTCCAACGCCGCAGTCGCCTGATCCCCGCCGTTCCTGAACACCATGGGCCGTTGGCTTGAACACAGCGTCACCACGGAGATCCAGGCCCCCGTGGAGCAGGTGTGGACGGTGTGGAGCGACCTCGAGGCGATGCCCCGCTGGATGAACTGGATCGAATCGGTGACCACCACCGCCGGCGATCCCGACCTCACCGATTGGACCCTGGCGGCCCAGGGGTTTCGCTTCCATTGGAAAGCGCGCATCACCCAGCGGGTGGAGGCCCAGCAGCTGCACTGGGAATCCGTGGGGGGCCTGCCCACCAAGGGCGCCGTGCGCTTCTACCCGGAGGGGGGCTCCACCGCCGTGAAACTCACCGTGAGCTACGAGCTGCCGGGGGTGTTGGCACCGCTGATGGAACCCACCATCCTGGGGGGGATCGTGACCAAGGAGCTCCAGGCCAACCTGGACCGCTTCCGTGATTTGGTGCAGAGCGGCTATGGGCAAAGGATTCGGAGCAGCGACTAGCTCCAACCGCTCCTCCCAGGCCGCCGATCGATTCTTTGATCGAGCCGTGGAAGCCCTGGGGCGGTCGGACCAAACGGGGGCATTGCTCGCCCTGCGCGCCGCCCTGGCCGCCCAGCCGACCCACGTGCCGAGCCTCAACGAACTGGGGGCCGTGATGCTGAGCAACGGCGATGCCACCGAGGCGCTGGGGTGCTTTGAGCGCGCCCTGCCGGTGGCAACCGATGCCCAGCGCCCCCAAGTGCTCAACAATCTGGCGTGTGCGCTGCTGGAGCTGCAGCGGCCTGAGGCCGCACTGGAGCGGCTGGATCTGGCCCTCACGCTTCTGCCTGACCATGCCCAGGCGCGCTGCCAGCGGGGGGTGACCTTGCAGGCCCTTGGCCGGTTGCCAGAGGCGCAACAGCAGCTTGAGCAGGCGGTGCAAGCCAATCCGAGTGATCCCAAGGCCCTGGTGAATCTGGCGTTGGTTCATCAGGAATTGGATCAGCTTCAGGCCGCGTTGGCGAGCGCCAAGCGGGCGTTTGAACGGGCCCCCAACGACCACAACATCCGATGGCTACTGGCGACATTGCTGTTGGCATCGGGCCGGGCACCGCAGGCCTGGCCGTTGTTTGAAAGCCGGTTGTTCGCCGACAACGCCATCGGTCTTTACGCCTACCCCGATCTGCCGGCGTGGAACCCGAGCAGCGAACCTCCGCCCCCCACGCTGTTGCTGGTGGCGGAACAGGGTTTGGGGGACTGTCTGATGTGGCTGCGTTTCCTGCCCCTGCTGCGGCCGATGTGCCAGCGGATCGAGTTGTGTGGCCCGGCTTCGCTGCAGCCTCTTCTCGGGGGCCTGCAACTGGTTGACGCTTGCCTCACCCCGGAAACACTGGAGCAATCCACAGCCCAGCGGTTTCTGCCGCTGCTGTCGTTGGGGTTGGCGGTGCCGGATCTGCTGGGGCAGGCCGCTGCCTGTTTGGCTGCGCTCCACTACCAACCGCCCAAACGGTCCCTGGATCACTGGCGCAGCCTGCGCGATGCAACACCCGAAACCCTCCTGGTGGGAGTGCATTGGCAGGGCAATCCCATGGCGGAGGGGCGTTCGCACCTGCGGGGCCGCTCGATGCCGTTGGCTGCGCTGCGGCCCCTACAGCAGCTGCCCAACTGCCAGTGGGTGTCGCTGCAGTACGGAGCCGGTGAGGAGCAGATCACCGCCGCGGATCGCCGTCAGTGGTTTGTTCCTTGGCAGGACCAAGTGGACCGGGCGCCCAGCCTCGAGGATCGGGCCGCCCTGCTCAGGGCCTGTGACCTGTTGGTGACCACCGATTCGATGGTGGCTCACCTGGCCGGTCTGGTGGGAACGCCCACCCTGCTGCTGTTGCACCACTGCCCGGAATGGCGTTGGCGTGAGGGCGCTTGCCCTGGGCTCTACCCCACGCACACCATCCTTCGACAGCGGTCGGCCGGGGATTGGCAGCCCGTGGTTGCTGACGCGGCCGCAAGGATTGGGCAGTGGCCCCGTCGCGCCTGACAGCCATGACGCCTGTTCTCTCCTTGCTGAGACCCGTGGCCATCAGCCTGTTCGTTGGGTCCCTGGTGGCATGCCAGCCCCCTGGCCAGGATCCACCCGCCGCGTCGGCCCCTGCACCGGTGCCGGCAGCTGTGACCTCGGCCCCTCCCTTGGGGGCCTCTGGCACCGGCTTCACCCCCCTGCCCTCCCCCGAGCAGGTGCTGGCTGCCCTGCCGGTGGGGCGCCCCGATCCCTTTGCCCCGGCCGCCCAGGCGGCTGGACCAGCGGCCGGGGCGCCAGCGGATGTCCTGCGGCTCACGGGGGTGCTGAGCTCCCGCCATGGCCCCCAAGCGTTAGTGCAGCTGGCTCCCGGCCAAAGCGGCGCGGTGTGCGTGGGGCCCCGGGGGCGCTGCTCCGGCTCCGGCCTGCCGCCCCTGTTGCCACCGGGCTGGAGCGTGGAGCGCATCGATGTGGCCCAGGGCCGTCTGCTGCTCAACCAGGCGGGCCAGCGGCGGCAGCTCAGCCTTTAGGCGGCGCCAGGGCCACGGCCCAGGGCCCGTTCGCAGGCGGCCACCAGCCCCTCGAGGTCGTGGGGGTTGGCCTCCGCATCCACCCGGCCCAGGGCCTGCAGGCAGCTCTGGCTGGTCTGCGGCCCGATAGACACCAGCGCCATCCCCTCCAGCTGCTGCCGCCAGCCCTCACCAAAGCGCTGCTCCAGCAGCTGGGCGGTGTGCCGCACGGTTTTGCCGCTGCTGAAGGTGATCGCATCCACCTGGCCCGCCGCCAGGGCGGCGGGCCAGGTGCGGCCGCCGCTCTGCACCCGCGGCAGCAGCAGCCGCAGCCCCCAACCCGACACGGGGAAATGGTCGATCAGGCTGTCGGCCACAAATTGGGGCGGCACGAAATCGGCCGGCGCCCCCAGGGCCTCGAGCTGCGCCGCGGTTTTGCGCCCCACCGCTGCGATTTTCAGGCCCCTGGGCCGATGGGCCAGGCCCGAACCCAACCGCCGCAGCCGCTGCTCCACCGCATCCACCCC
>CAYFKI010000190.1:0-3181 GCA_964343525.1 uncultured Cyanobium sp. | reverse complement strand
GCTGGCCTCAGGCCGCTTCGGGTTCGAGTTCCGTAATCAGCTCCTGCAGCTCATCAGCTTTCACTAGGTACTTCTCATTGCAGAAGTGGCAGACCAATTCGGCCTGGCCGTCTTCGCGCAGCATGGCGCTGAGTTCATCGCGCCCCAGCAATTTGAGTGCTCCGACGCTGCGCTCCCGGCTGCAGGGGCAGGCAAACACCACCTGCTGGCTGATGGCGGCTTGCTCCAGGGGCTGGGGATCGAGATCGGGAAAGATGTCTTCCAGGAGCGCCTGAAGGTTGTGGGCGTGCTCGGCCAGGTGTTGGCTGAAGCCCTGCACCTCGCGGCAGCGTTCCTCAAGCAGGGCCACCAGCGCCGGCTCCCGGGCCGCCTTGGGTAGCACTTGCACCAACACGCCGCCGCTGCAACGCACCCCCTGGCTATCGATCTGTTCCCCCACAAACACCGCCGATGGGGTTTGTTCGGAGTGGAGCAGGTAGGAGGCGAGGTCGTCGCCGATGCCGCCACTTTCCAATTCCACCGTGGAGCTGAAGGGTTCCCCTTCGCCGAGATCCCGCACCACGTGGAGGTAGCCCGTGCCGGTGGCGGTTTTGAAATCAAACTGCCGCTTGCCGTCGGCGGTTTCGAGCAGGTCGAGTTCCAGCTCGGGATTGCCCACGTAGCCGCGCACGGAGCCATTGCGCCCCGCATCCACCATCAAGCCCCGCAAGGGGCCATCGGCCTGGATTCGCAGGTTCACCCGGCCATGGGCCACCTTCATCGAGCTGGCGAGCAGCAGCCCGCCGGTCATGGCCCGGCCCAAGAGCGCCGTGGTGAGAAAGGAGAGCCCGTGGCGTTCGCGGGCCCGGCGGCTGGCCTCGGTGGTGGTGACGGCCACCAGCCGGATCCCCCCACCGGCGGCGGTGGCCCGTAGCAGTTGGTCGCCGCTGGACGTGTGGCTCGTGGATGGCTGAAGGCTGGACTGGGTGCTCAAGGGCTGCTCGGTGCTGGTGCGGGGCCCGGATGCCCAACTCAGGCCATCGTAGGAAGCGTGGTTGGCGCGAAGGCCGTGATTTGGCCTGCGCCCAGGCGCCAGCCCTGGTTGATCACCCCCGCAAACAACTCCGGTTCGTGGGTCACCACCAGCACGGCCCGCTCCTTGGCTAACGCCCCCAGCAGCGCCAAGATCTCGCGCCGCACGCTCCAATCAAGGCCGGCCGTGGGTTCATCCAGCAGCAGCACCTTGGGGCTGCGCAGCAGCTGCACCGCCAGGGCCAGGCGCCGCTGTTGGCCGCCACTGAGTTGCTCGGGCGCCTGTTGCAGCGACAGGCCGCCCAATCCCACCAGATCGAGCATCGCGTCGGCGTCATCGGCGCTGAGGCGCCTGAGCCCCAGCTTCAGCTCCTGGCCCACGGTGAGGCCGAGGAAATGGCGCTCCGGGAACTGAAACACCAAGCCGCAGAGCCAGCGCCGTTGGCGGCTGTTGAGGGGCTGGCCGTTCCAGCTGATGGTGCCGCGATCGGCTTCGGCGAGGCCGCTGATCACCTCCAGCAGGGTCGTTTTGCCGCAGCCACTGGGCCCTGCCACCAGCGCCGGTGTGCCCACCTCCAGCTGCAGGTTGAGGTTGTTCAGCACCGCGGCCCGGGCGGTGGCGGGGTGGTAGGTGAGGCCGCGCAGTTCGAGCATGGCCCAAGCATGCCTGGTGCCAGCAGGGTTGCGCGGGCGTGTTTGATAGAAGCCAACGACCGTTTCAGCCGGCCTGCCAACGATGGACGTGCGCTTTCGCGACTTTGATCCGTTCAATTGCTGGATCTGGCTGCGCTTTGCCCATCCCCCGGGCAGTGGCGAGCGGGGCTATGTGGAAACGGCTTTTGATAGCTGGTTTTTCCTCGGCAAATGCGGCGCCTTCAACGCCGAGGTGTTGCAGGTGCATGAGGAGGGAGCCGATCTGAGCTGGATGGCCTACGACCTCGACGATGCCGAGGCGGCGATGCCGGCCTTGATGCACAACATGGGGCCGATGGAATACCAGGGAGCCTGGTCGCGCTGCTGGGTGGATCTGGGTACGAGTGATGCCTTTGCCCTCGACGTGTTGATCAATGCCCTGCGCCAGCTCAACCGCGATGTGGTGGAACTGGAGGAGTTGTTGATTGGCGGGCTCAATGACGACTGGCCGATCGAGGAGCAGCCCGAATCGGTGTTTGGGGATAGCTAGGCGGCGCTGAGCGTGGCCCGTGAATGGCGCCGGTTGTTGATCCCGCCCGAGCGGCTGGGGCCGGTGGAACATGCCGAGCTCCTGCAGGTGCCGCTGGAGCAGCCCGAAACCCACTACCTAAGGCGGGTGCTGCGGCTGCGTCTGGGGGATCGCCTGGCCATTACCGATGGAGCGGGCCGCCTCTGGACAGCCCTGTTGGCGGAGGCCGCAGAGGGGCCCGGGGTGGTGGCCGAACTGGAGCAACCCCTGGGGCAACCGTTGCTCGAGGAGCCCAAGCCCGCCCTGGCCCTGGAACTGGCGATGGCCTTCCCCAAGCGGGATGGGGATTTGGTGTTGCGGATGGTCTGTGAACTGGGCCTGGATCGGATCGCGCCGCTGCTGGCTGAGCGCAGCGTGGCCGCGGAGCTCAAACATGAGCGCGGCATGGGGATCCTGCGGGAGGCGGCCGAGCAGTGTGAACGGCTCTGGTTGCCGGAGCTTGTGCCGTTGCGGCCCGCGGCCGCGTGTCTGGGCCAGGCCCCTGCCGGGATTGGTCTGCTGGCCACGACCCGACGGGCGGGGCTGCCCTTACTGGCTGCCAGGTTGGATGAGCTGGCTGCGTCCTTGGAAAGCAAGCCAAGCCCTCGGGTGATCACCCTGGCCGTGGGGCCGGAAGGGGGCTGGACCGAGCGGGAAGAGGAGCTCGCCATCGCCCATGGCTGGCAGCCGGTGAGCCTGGGGCCCACGATTTTGCGCAGCAGCACGGCCGCCGTGGCGGCTGCCACCCTGCTGAGCCATTGGCGGGCTGGGCTCTAGTTGCCGAACAGGCTGCGGGCGATGCCCTTGAAGCCAGCCAAGTTGGCGCCGGCCCTGCGGCGGCGGGTGGGGATGGCGTTGGCGGGGTTGAGGTTGTCGGGGGCAAAGGTGGCCAGGTTCGGAGGGGGCAGGGCCTCCTGGGCGGCGCGCAGTTCGGCGGCGATGGCCTCGGCGGTGGTGAGAACACCGGTG
>CAYFKI010000189.1:0-3205 GCA_964343525.1 uncultured Cyanobium sp. | reverse complement strand
GATCGCTTGGAAGGGTGGATGCGCATCCGGAAGCGGGGTTGCCTCCACGACATGATGGCTTGGTTGATCGGGCCCGTTGTGCAGCACACCATCGAAACCCTCGTCTCCTTTGGCGGGTACGGGGGCGTCTTCCTGGCGATGCTGGTGGAGAACTTCCTGCAGTTCATTCCCTCCGAGGCGATCATGCCGCTGGCGGGCTACCTGGTGTTTGCGGGCAAACTGCAGCTGGTGCCCACGATCCTGGCCGGCACCCTGGGCACGATTCTCGGCACCCTGCCCTGGTATTGGATTGGCCGGGGGGTGAATGAGGAGCGCCTGGAGCGCTATCTCAGCCGCCATGGGGCCTGGTTTGGCATCACCACCAGCAAATTGAAGGCCTCCCGCCAGTGGTTCAACCGCTATGGGGCCTGGGTGGTGTTTTGGGGGCGGTTGGTGCCCCTGCTGCGCACCTTGATCTCTATCCCCGCTGGGATTGAAATGATGCCGCTGCGGCCCTTCCTGATCTGGACCTCCCTCGGCAGCCTGATCTGGAATGCCGCGCTCACCCTGTTGGGTTTCAAGCTGGGCGAGCACTGGGAAAGCGTGCACGCCCTGATGCGCCCCTTCACGGCCTTTACGGCCTTTGCCCTGGTGGCGTTGGTGGTGTGGTTTGTTTGGGGCCAGCGCAAGCAGCGGGTCTGAGCTGCCGCCGGTAAAACCAGCGCTTGGCCGTTTCGGCGCTGAGGATGTAGAGCACCAAGATCGCCGCCAGGCACAGCAGAAATTCCGCGGGCAGAGCCTCAAAGCCAAACAGGCGGCCCAGCGGGGTGAATGGCAGGCCGATTGCACTGATCACCACCACGGCGGTGGCTACCACCAGGGGTCTGGAGGGGCGGCTGGTCCAGATCGGGCCCCGGGTGCGCACCACCAGCACGATCGTGGCCGCCGACACCACCGATTCCACAAACCAACCGCTGCGAAATTGGGCGGGGTTGCTGTGCAGCAGCCAAAGCAGCACCCCAAAGGTGAGGTAGTCAAAGATCGAGCTCACCAGGCCGAAGGTGAGCATGAAGCGCTGGATGAAGCCGATGTCCCAACGCCTGGGCTGATCGATCCAGTCGGCGTCCACCCGGTCGGTGGCGATCGTCATCTCGGGGAGATCGGTGAGCAGATTGGTGAGCAAAATCTGCTTGGGTAACAGCGGCAGGAAGGGCAACAGCAGCGAGGCCCCCGCCATCGAAAACATGTTGCCGAAATTGGCACTGGTGGCCATGAACACGTACTTGAGCGTGTTGGCAAAGGTGCGGCGCCCTTCGCGGATCCCAGCCGCCAACACGGCCAGCTCCTGATCGAGCAGCACGATGTCGGCGGCTTCTTTGGCCACATCCACCGCCCCCTGCACCGACACCCCCACATCGGCGGCGTGCAGCGCGGGCGCATCGTTGATGCCATCGCCGAGGAAACCCACCACGTGCCCCCCCTGGCGCAGGGCCTGGATCAGCCGTTCTTTCTGGTTCGGCTCCACTTCGGCAAACACATCACAGCGCTCGGCCCGCACCCGCAGGGCCGCATCGCTGAGCTGGAGCAGGCTGCTGCCGGTGACCACCTCGGGGTTGGCCAAGCCAGCCTCTCGGCCCACCCGGGCGGCCACCAGCGCGTTGTCGCCGGTGATCATCTTCAGCCGCACGCCCATCCGGGCTAGATCGGCCACGGTGGTTTGGATGGCTGGTTTGAGGGGATCGTCCAGGGCGATCAGGCCCAGGAAGGTGAGGCCCTGCTCAGCATCGCGATGGATCACGCCGTTGCCATCCACCGTGCGTATGGCAACTCCCAGGAGCCGATAGCCCTGGGCACTGAGTTGGTGGTAGCGCTCCTCAATGGCGGGCCGCAGGCTGGCGATCGGCACCAGACGCTCCCCCGTTTCTCCGGCTCCAGGGGCGCCCGCTTCCCCGTTGACGCATACCTCCAGCACCTTGGCCAGGGCTCCTTTGGTGATCAGCAGCGGTGCGGCGCCGGCCGGTGGACGCACCAGCACGCTTTGGCGTTTGCGGCTGAAATCAAAGGGCAGCTCATCCAGCTTTTGCCAGCCGCTGAGATCGTTGTGGTTTTGGGCGCGAATTGCCGAATCGATGGGATTGTCGAAGCCCGATTCGAAATGGGCGTTCACGCCGGCATGAAACAGGGCCCGCGCGCTGCTGGTGCCATCGGCGGCCAGCGCCGCATGCACCCGGGCGGAGCCCTCGGTGAGGGTGCCGGTCTTGTCGGCACAGAGCATATCCATGCTGCCGAAGTTTTCGATCGCGGCGAGCCGTTTCACAATCACCTGGCGCCGCGCCATCCGTTTGGCCCCCTGGGCCAAGTTCACGCTGATGATCGCCGGCAGGAGCTGGGGGGTGAGCCCCACCCCGAGGGCCAGAGCAAACAGAAACGAGTCGACGACCGGACGCTTGAGGTAGACGTTGAAGGCAAAGATCAGGGCGATCAGGATCAGGGTCACTTCCAGCAGCAGTTGCCCAAAGCGCCGCACGCCCCGTTCAAAGTCGGTTTCGGGGCTGCCGAGGCGTAGCCGATCGGCAATGGCGCCGTAGGCGGTGGCCCGGCCCGTGGCCACCACCAGCGCCAGACCGGTGCCGCTCACCACATGGGTGCCCAGGTGCAGCATGTTGGTTTGCTGGCTGAGCGTGGCCGTGGCCGCCACCACGCCGGCCTGTTTGCTCACCGGATAGCTCTCCCCGGTGAGGGCGGCCTCGTCGACGCTGAGATCGCAGCCGCGGATCACGCGGCAGTCGGCGCTCAGGCTCACCCCCGCGGACAACACCACCACATCGCCTGGCACCACGTCGCGCGATGGAACCGTGATCGGCTCCCCCTGGCGCAGCACCTTGGTGGTGAGCTGCACGGTTTTGAGCAGCTGCTCGACGGCCCGAGCGGCGCCGTGTTCTTGCCAAAAGCCCAGCAATCCACTGAGCAGCACGATCACCAGGATGATCACGCCATCGGTGAAGGAATCGAGCGCAAAGGAGAGGCAGGCGGCCCCCACCAGGATCAGGATGATCGGGCTGGTGAATTGCCGCAGCAGCAACTGGGCGGCACTGGTGCGGGAGCGGCCCGCCAGGGTGTTGGCACCCTGCAACCGCAGCCGCCTGGCCGCCTCCTCTTCACTGAGGCCGGCCTCCGTGGATCCCAGGGCCCTCATCAGATCGGGAAGGGGTTGTGTCCACACGGG
>CAYFKI010000188.1:0-3211 GCA_964343525.1 uncultured Cyanobium sp. | reverse complement strand
ACATAGACCACCCGACGCGTCGGTGTCAGGAGGTCCGTCGACCACCGGTAGGAGATCCCGAACTGGACAATCGGATCTCCCTTCTTG
The DNA here is from genome assembly GCA_964343525.1 of uncultured Cyanobium sp. GTDB lineage: Bacteria > Cyanobacteriota > Cyanobacteriia > PCC-6307 > Cyanobiaceae > Cyanobium_A. The sequence goes on along the minus strand of CAYFKI010000188.1, from coordinate 3,124 downwards.
GCCTGCGGGAACATGCCGGTCTTCGAGTACATCTCCAAGTCGTAGCACGCCACCTTGAGGGGAATGGTCGCCTGGCCAGGGGTGGGAGCTTGAACGGGGCTCGTGGGCTGGGCTAGCAGTGGCATGGCCGAGACAGCAAAGGGCAACTGGGTTCCCACGCGGATGCTCATCGGCCGACCTGAATGGCGCTGTAGCCAAGGGCACGCTGATGGCGCCGCCGGGTCATTGTTGAAGGTGTTGGTGGGAGCAAACCATGGGCGTCTGGCAGCTGTGGGCGGTCGGGGCGGCCCTGTTCGCCGCCATCACCTCCGTGCTGGCCAAGCTGGGATTGCAGGGGGTGGACGCCAACCTGGCCACCCTGTTGCGCACCCTGGTGGTAGCCGCCGCCTTGAGCTTGCTGCTGCTGGGCAGCGGCCAGCTGTCAGCGCCTCAACTGCAGAGCCTGCCCCGCTCCAGCCTGCTGGCCCTGCTGCTCTCCGGCCTGGCCACGGGAGCCTCCTGGCTCTGTTATTTCCAGGCCCTGAAACTTGGGCCTGTGTCACGGGTGGCACCGCTCGACAAGCTCAGCGTGGTGCTGGTGGCTCTGTTTGGGGCGATGGTGTTGGGGGAGCATGTGGGCCAACGGGGCTGGATCGGTGTGCTGCTGATGACCCTGGGCGCTGCGTTGGTGGCCTGGCCAGACTGAGCCCGATCGCGCCCTTGATGCCATGACCCTGGCCCAGGAAACCTGCATCCCCTGTCAGGAAGGGGTTGGCAGCCTTGATGCCTCCGAATGGGAGCCGTTGCTGGCAGAACTACCGCAATGGCAGGTGGTGAACCAGCACCATCTGCAACGGCGTTGGAGCTTTGCGGATTTCCAGTCGGCCCTGGACTGGCTGAATCAAGCAGGAGCCATCTGCGAACAGCAGGGCCATCACGCTGACTTCCAACTGGGCTGGGGCTACAGCGAAGCGGTGATCTACACCCACAAGCTGGACGGCCTCAGCCGTGCCGATTTCGTGCTCGCGGCTCGCCTCGACGCCATCAGTGGCTGAGGGTGCGCTGCGCTACAAAACCGAATTCATTGTGGTGGGCCTGGCGCCCAATCCCCACCATCCATAGCGTGACCACGAGCACCCGAGGGTGCATGGGGGAACAGGGGCGGGCTGGACACCCGCCTTTTTTGTGGTGAAGGGTTGCCGTCAGGCCAACATCAACACCGCCAGGGTTCAACCGCCGCCATGCCCGTTCTCCCACGCCGACTCCGCACCCCAGCGCTGCTGGCCCTGGTGACGAGCCTCGCCCTACCCGCCTGGCCGTGCTCCCGCGTGTTCGCACCCGCCAACCCCAACCAGCGCGTGGTGGGGCGCACCATGGACCTGTTCATCAACGACGGCGCCGCCCTGGCACTGCGCCCGCGGGGCCTGGAGGCCGGCGGCATGCTGGGCATGCCAGACCCCCAAGCCCTCCGCTGGCGCGCCCGCTATGGCAGCGCCGGCGTGCTCAGCCTCAACAGGGTGATCTCCGATGGCTTGAACGAGCGGGGGCTCAGCGCCAACCTGCTTTACCTGGGTAACAGCGTCTACCCAACACGCAATCGGGCCCTGCCCGGCCTCTCGAACGCCCGGCTAGCGGAGTACGTGCTCGACAACTTCGCGAGCGTGAAGGAGGCGATCGCCGGGCTACGCCGCGTGCAGGTGGTGTCGGATCAGGTGTTAAAGCGCCATTGGGGACTGCACCTCTCACTGGCGGATCGCAACGGTGATTCAGCGGTGGTGGAGTTCCTCAACGGCGCGATGGTGGTACGGGAGGGCCGTGACACCTGGGTGATGACCAATGAACCGGAGCTGAGCTGGCAATTGCGCAACCTGCGGCGCTACAAGCCCTTCGGCGGCAGCCTGCCCCTGCCGGGAGACATCGATCCCCCCTCCCGATTCGTGCGGGCATCCGCTTACCTGCGCACCCTGCCGCAAGCCAAGGGAGCCATCCAGGCGGAGGCGGACCTGGCGGGGCTGATGAAAACCGTGTCGGTGCCGGCCGGCGCACAGGACTACAGCAGCGGCGACAGCGAGGACACCTGGGTCACCCTGTGGACCAGCGTGGCCAACCTCAGCGCGGGCACCTACACCCTGCAGCTCAGCAACAGCCCAGCGGCGGTATGGGTGGAGCTGGCCCGGCTCAACTGGAGCGGCACCGCCATGGGCGTGCTGACGCTGCAGGGCAAGGAGCACAGCGGCGATGTGTCAGCCCTGTTGAACAGCGCGCCACGCCATCAGCCTGACCAGCCCTGAAGACGAAAACAGCCCCGATCGGGGCTGTGTGAGGAGGCTTCAGGGGCAGAGAAGCGCAACGGCAACGACCCGGCCATGGGCGCAAATACTCACAACAAATCGAACCAAGATCGAAAGCCACTGGCTAAACCATGCCCATGCGCTGGCTTGGCATCACCCTCTGCCTGCTCTGGGCGGGCCATCAGCTCACGCGGCTGATCAATGCACTGCGGCAGCTGCTGCAGCGCGATCCCCTCAGCCGGGCCTTTGATCTGGAGCTGCAACGGCGGGGTCTGCTGCGGGGCTGACCAGCACCACACAGGAGTAGCCCTGCTGTTGCAGATCGCTCGCCGCAGAGAGACTGCTGGCGGCATCGTTCACCAGCAGCAGGATCAACTGATCGGGCTGGGGAGCCAGGGCAGCAACGCGCCGGGGAAGATCGCTGAGGCCTGCAGCGTCACGCGTGTCGAGCACCGTGCCGCCGTATGCCATCAGGGTTTTGAGGGCAGCGGGGCCAACCACGCGAACTCCAGTGGTGGTCATGGGTGTGGGCCAGGGATGCGCATCCTGCAGGCAGTGGCAGGGGCGATTGGTGGCGGTTGCTGCAGCTGCAGTCCTGGTCCGGTGTGGATGGCAACAGTTCAGGCCCGGGCAGGGCGCTTCCATGCCGCCCTGCTCACCAGTCCAGGACCATGCGATCAGCCCCCCGCCGCACCCACCTGCGCGGAGCGGCCCTGCTGCGCGATCCTGGCCTCAACAAAGGCACCGCCTTCAGCCTGCCGGAACGCCAGGCCCTCGGCCTGGAGGGGCTGCTGCCGCTGCAGGAGGAAACCCTGGAGCTGCAGGTGCAGCGCGCCTGGGAAGCCTTCAGCCAG
>CAYFKI010000187.1:0-3242 GCA_964343525.1 uncultured Cyanobium sp. | reverse complement strand
GAACCCAGGGCCAGCAGCGAGCCCCGGGTGAGCAACAGCCGGCGCAGGATCAGCAGGCTGCCGATGAGTCCTACGGCCATCACAGCGCTTTGGCAGAACGCCACCACATGGGGATCGGCGCTCCACCCCGGCAGCTGGGCCGCATCGCTCCCCAGCCAGGGGTAGGCGCTGGCGCGCAGCAGCTGGCCGGCTTCTTCCATGCCCAGGGGTAAATGGCGGGCCAGCAAGAGGGCCCACACCAGGGGCAACAGCCCATAGAGCAGGCGTTTCGGCCACCAGCCAGCCACCAGCACCGGCAGGGCCAGGGCGATCAGCCCCACCCCCAACCGGGGCAGCAAGGGGCCGCTGTGGAGCGATACGGGGGCCCAGGGCAACCAGCCCAGCCAGCTGTGCCATTGATGCAGCGCCACCCCGCCCACCAGCACGAGCAACAACAGCCGCTCGCCAAACGGAGGCCCCATGCCTTTCTGCAGGTCGGCGGCTGGCGGGCGCAGGCGCAGTTGCACCGAGCGGTGGGCACAGGCCTGGGCGCAGGTGAGGCAGAGCACGCAGTTGCGGTTGTCTTCCAGGTGGGCGGGGTGGGTGCCCAGCGGGCAGCCGCTGGTGGCCAGGCCTTCGCCTTCTGCCGGCCCCCCTTTGAAGCAGGCGTAGCTGCTGCAACTGCCACTGCAGGTGCCGGCTTCCGCCCGCAGCTCCAACACCGACAACTTCGCCATCAAGCCGTTCATGCCGCCCACCGGGCAGAGGTAACGGCACCAAAAGCGCTTCTCAAACAGCAGCGAGCACACCACGGCGCCGCCAGTGATTACCAGCAGCAGGCAACTGCTGAGCCAGGCCGTGTTCTCGAGGTTGCCCAGCTCCTCCCACAGCAGGATGGCGCCAAAGCCTGCGGCCAGAATGGGCGCCGCCCAGCGGTCGGTGTCGCCCCGGGGCCAGCGGCGGGGCTGCCAACCCACGGCCCTAGCCAGCTTCTGGCAGATCTCCCCCCACACCATGAAGGGGCAAAAGGAGCACCACAGCCGCCCCACCAGGGGGAAGGCCAGCAGGATCAGGGGCCACCACCAGGCCCAAAACAGATTCAAGGCTCCGTTGTGGCTGCGCTCCTGGGGCCCGAGCCAGAGGGCCAGGTTGACGAGCACAAAGATCCAGCTCACCAGCCCAAACAACAGGGTGTTCCAGAGCCATGGGGCGCGCATCCACTCCCTCAGCCGAGGCTTCCAGCGCCAGATGTCGAAGCGCTGGTTGGTGGGCCGCCCCAGCAGCCAGAACACATCCTCGGGCAGGGGGTCGGGCAGCACGCCATGAACGGCTGAGGCCTTGGCCTGCAGCAGGGCGCGGTTGATCACCACATCCAGCTCGCGCAGGTTGTTGGGAAAGTCGTGACTTTGCAGGCGCTTCACCACGCTGGCGGGCACCTGGGGCGCCTTGGGCCAGCCCATTTGGCGCGAGCGTTTCCGCAATCCGTAGCCGATCCAATCGCCCAGGTCCTGGCGGCGCACCCGTAGGGGCGGCACCCGGATCTGCTCGGTGAGTTTCTCCAGTTCGCCCACGCTGGACTCGGCCGTGATCAGCACCCGCCCTTGAAAGGGCTCCGTGCTGCCAGGCCAGTGGCCGGTGCGCACCAGCTCGACCAACCGGGCCCGCAGCTCTGGCACAGCCGCATCAAAGCGATCCAGCAGCAGGGTTCCCCGGCCGAGGCAGGCCAGCAGGGGCGGCCCCTGGCTGGGGGAGCTGCAGAACAGATCGCCGCCATCGGCGCGCAGCAGGCTGGCGTCCACCCGGATCATCAGCTGGCGCCGTTGGCCGGAACTGAAATGCACCAGGGCCGCCAGGTTGTCTTTCTCGAGGCCGGGTTCACCGCTGATCAACACCGGTCGCCGCTCGGGATCCTGGGCCGCCTTGGCAATGGCGGCGCGCAGGTTGCGGGCATAGCGGCTGCCGCCCACCACCCCGCGGCGGGTGGATCCCACCAGGTAGGGGGCCAGCCGGCGCAGGGCGGCGGCGTCCGGTTCGCTGTTGGCTGCGTTGGTGTTCGCTGCGTCGGGGGTAGCTGGGCGGATCACGGGGTACCACCTGCCGGATGGGTTGCGGGGAGCTTGGCGCCGTCCAGGTTGGCTCCATTCAGGTTGGCGCCCGTGAGCAGGCTGTCCCGCAGGTCGCAGCCGCTGAGGTTGGCTTGGCCCAGGTCGGCGCCGCTGAAATCGGCGCCATAGGGGCAGCACCCCTCCAGATTGGCCCCCTGCAGCATCGCTCCATGGAACAGGGCGAAGCTCAGATCGGCTCCGCTGAAGTCGGCGCCCCCCAGGTCGGTGAGTTGGTCTTGGCCGCTGCGGAAATCGGCCTCCACCAGCCGGGCACCGCGCCAACAACTGCCCGCCGCCACCACGCCCCGCAGGCAGCAGCGGTGCAGCAGGGCGCCACTGAAATCGGCCCCCTGCAGGCGGGATCCGGAGAGATCGGCTTCCTGCCACCAGCTCCCTGGGGCTTGCACCCCCGAGAGGTCGGCTCCCCAGATCAGGGCCTGTTGGAAGCGGCAATGGCTGAGGTTGGCCTGGCCAAAACGGGCTTTGCCAAAGCGCGCCTGTTGAAAGTGACCGCCCTCGAGATTGCAGCCCGCCAGATCGAGATCGACGCCATCGATGTCATCGAGCGCCAAGCCTGGAAATTGCCGCTCGCCGGCAGCCAGGGCCTGGCGCAGCGCTTGGGCGCTCTGGGGAATCACGGTGCAGGGGCCAGGGAGGCTGTGAACAGGTTGGCTCAGAACAGGGCGTTGAGGGCGTCCAATTGCTGGCGGCGGGAGGCGAGCAGGAGCTGTTCGGCCTGACCCATCAGCTGGAACACGCCGCGATCGAGCACCTCGTAAAACACCAGCGATCCCTCCGGCCGGCGCTGCACCACCCCCGCAATCGTGAGCAGCTTGAGGTGTTTCGACACCAGGGCTTGGCTGAGACCGGTTTTCTCAACCACCGCTGTCACGTTGAGGGGGCCGTCGTGCAGGGCCTCCAGCACCGCCAGGCGGTTGGGCTCGGAGAACACCTTGAAGTATTCGGCCAGGGGGACGTACTCGACCTGGGGATCCATGGCTCGGTGGTTGCTCAGCCTGCTACGGCGTCACCTTAACCTAGCTACGTGTGTTCCTGTTTCCATAGAAACACGATGACGTTATATGCTGGCTGTCTGTTCTTCTTCGGGAGCCGCGATGCCGCTGTTGATGACTGGGCCCTTGAGTGAGCCCGTGACTG
>CAYFKI010000186.1:0-3248 GCA_964343525.1 uncultured Cyanobium sp. | reverse complement strand
GCCTGGCCGGTTGTGGGCATCTGGTTCACCTCCATGGGCATCAGCACCATGGCGTTCAACCTGAATGGCTTCAACTTCAACCAGTCGATCCTGGATAGTCAGGGCAAGGTGCTGCCCACCTGGGCTGATGTGCTCAACCGGGCCAACCTGGGTATGGAAGTGATGCACGAGCGCAACGCTCACAACTTCCCCCTCGATCTGGCGGCTGTTGAGGTCACCCCGGTGGCCTTCACCGCTCCTGCGGTTGGCTGAGAAGAATCGATCGCACTCCATTTGATCGGATTCCACTTTCTGGCCTAGCCAGTGCGCCCCCTCCAATCGGAGGGGGCTTTTTGTTGCTGATTCTTCGGTGTTTCAGCCCCAGCCGTGTCAGCTCCAGCCGTGTCAGCCCCAGCCGAGCCAGGTCTGGGCGGTGGAGATCAGCAGGCCGCCATTGATGACCACAATCAGGCCGGCGCAGCTCCAGCCCACCGCCTGCAACCAGCCCGGTGCCACCAGATCACCCATCAACAGGGGCCTGCCGCAGAGCCACACCAGGGGAATGGCGGCAAAGGGGAGCTGCAGGCTGAGCACCACCTGGCTGAGCACGAGCAGGGTGTTGATGCCTGGATCGCCGAGCACGATCACCGTCACCATGGCGGGTACCAGGGCCACGACCCGGGTGATCAACCGCCGCTGCCATGGCGGCAATTGGATCTTGAGAAAACCCTCCATCACCACCTGTCCCGCCAGGGTGGCCGTAAGGGTGGAGCTCTGGCCGGCTGCCAACAGGCCAATGCCAAACAGCAGGCTGGCGATCGAGGTGCCCAGGATCGGCGTCAGCAGGCGGTAGGCCTCATCCAGGTCGGCCACGGGCATGGGCGTGCGCTGGTAGAAGCTGCCGCCCGCCAGCACCAGGATCGCCGCATTCACCAAAAAGGCCAGCACCAGGGCCACCACTGTGTCGATGTTGCTGAAGCGCAGGCCGCTGGATCGGGCCTGGGCCGTGTTTTCCCATTGGCGCGATTTGACCAGGGAGGAATGGAGGTAGAGGTTGTGGGGCATCACGGTGGCCCCCAGGATTCCGGCGGCCAAAAACAGCTTGCGGCTGTCGCTCAGGGTGCTGGCCTGGGGAATGAATCCCCTCGCCACCTCACCCCAGGGCGGTTGCAGCAGCATCAGCTCCACCGCGAAGCAGGCCGCCACCAGGGCCACCAGGGCGATCACCACCGCTTCCAGGCGCCGGATCCCCCAGCGCTGCAACAGCAACAGCAGCAGGGTGTCGAGGGCGGTGAGGGCTACCCCCCAGGGCAGGGGAAGGCCCACCAGCAAATGCAGGGCAATGGCACTGCCCACCAACTCCGCCAGGTCGCAGGCCACGATCGCCAGCTCTGCCAGGAGCCACAGGGGCACCCGCAGGGGCTGTGGCAATTCCTGGGCGCAGGCCTGGGCCAGATCCAGGCCTGAGGCAATGCCGAGGCGGCAGCTGAGCGATTGCAGCACCATCGCCATCAGGCTGGAGAGGCCCACCACCCACAGCAGCTGGTAGCCGTAGCTGGAGCCGGCCGCTAGGTCGGTGGCCCAGTTGCCCGGATCCATGTAGCCCACGGCCACCAGATAGCCGGGGCCCAGCACCCGCAAAAAGGCGCCCAGGCCCTTGGCCTGGGCCGGAATCCACACCCCGACCGACCTCGCCGGGATGGGTGGCTCTAGGGAGCTGGGCTGCTGCACAGGCGATCGCTCCGACGCCACCAGGGCCAAGCGGATAGCGCCAAGTTACGGAAGAGCAGGCAACCCAAGTGGTCGGGCTGCCTTGAGCCGCGGCCGTTTCGGAGGCGATGCTGGGCCGAGTTCCCGTCGGCCGTTGACCGTTCAGCCTGAGGCCCCTCTGTCGACCAAGCCGGTGGCGGCTGTTGGGAAGGCCGCTGCGGCAGCCAGCCGTTCCTGGCCCTGGTGGCCCCTGTTGCCCCTCTACCCCTACGGCCACCGGCGCACCGTGGTGCGCGAATTGGTGGCTGAGCAGGTTTGGAGCTTTGAGCAGCTCCAGGGGGTTTTCTATGTGGCCGTGCCGATCCGGATGACGGTGCTGCGCCTCGCCCAGGGCTTGCTTTTGTATGCGCCGGTGCCTCCCACCGGGGAGGTGCGAGCGGCCTTGGCCGACTTGGAACGGCGCTACGGGCTGGTGTGCACGATCGTGTTGCCCAGTTCCTCGGGCCTGGAGCACAAGCTGCCGGTGCCGGCCATGGCGCGCGCCTTTCCCCGGGCGGAGGTGTGGGTCACGCCGCAGCAGTGGAGTTTCCCCGTGCGCCTACCCCTGCCGCTGTTGGGTTTTCCCCTGGGCCGCACCCGGGTGTTGTTCGAGCAGGGGGTGCCCCATGCCAGTGAGCTCGAATGGACCTTGCTCGGCCCCTTGGATCTGGGCCTGGGGGCCTTTGGCGAAGTGGCCTGTTTGCACCGCGCCAGTGGCTGTTTGCTGGTGACCGATGCCCTGGTGGCGATCGGCGACACCCCGCCGCCGGTGTTTGACGACGACCCGACCCCCCTGTTGTTCCACGCTCGCGAGCGGGGCGATGAAGCCTTGCTGGATTCCCCCGAGCGGCGCCGGAAGGGATGGCATCGCCTGGTGTTGTTTGCCTCCTACCTGCGACCGGCCACCCTCGATGTGCCGGGTTGGCTTGAGGTGTTGGGCCAGGCCTTTGCCCCCGGGCTGCGCCAGGCCAAGGCCTATTTCGGCCTTTACCCCTTTCGCTGGAAGCCCAACTGGCAGGAGGAATTCCGGGCCCTGGTGCCCGAGGGCCGGCCCGCCATCCAGGTTGCTCCGGTGCTGGAGCGGTTGGTGTTTCCCCGCAGCCGCTCGGCCCTGGTGGCCTGGCTGCGGCAGTTGGCCCAGGGCGATGGCGTGCGTTGGTTGGTGCCCGCCCACTACGACGCCATCCCATGCAGCGCAGCCGAGCTGGGGGAGGTGGCCGACCAGCTAGAGCAACGGGCCTGGGCGCCGAGTGCCGGCAGCTGGGCCTATCTGGCGGGCATTGATGGGGCGCTGCTGCGCTTCAAGCTGATCCCAGACCAACCGGAGCGTTAATGGCTCCATCCCTCGGGGGATCAGAGCTTCAGGTCGCCGGGGTCGCTGTCGAGATCGCTATCCAGTTCACCCTGGCCCAACAGGGCTGTGTCCAGTTCCATGCGCTGCTCCATCTGGCGCAGGAAGTAGCCAGTCATCATCGCGGAGGCCATCAGGCCGGCCAGGTGATCACGGCTGGCGGTGATTT
>CAYFKI010000185.1:0-3254 GCA_964343525.1 uncultured Cyanobium sp. | reverse complement strand
AAAAAGTTGGAATCTCGCAATGTTGCTTCACATCAACCGGCAACATTTCGACAACATCAATTCAGCAGCCCTGGCACACCCCAGCGCTCCTTTGGCCGTGCAGCCAAGAAGCCCCATAACCTGAAGGGGTCGATACCGGCCCCTGAGCGACTTGATGCTCCCGCGCCCCAGCCCCCCATCCAGAGCGCGGCAACGACCGATCGGCCCGCCAGAACTGCCTGCGTTCAGCGGTAGGCAAAGGACAGCGCTGGAGCAGGGCCTGAAAACCCTTCAGGCCGCTCCCCGCTGGCACGGCCAGCTGCCGGTGATGGTTCTGGATCGGTGCTGGCTGCGGATACGGGCGATCCCGGTTGCCGAGTTGGCCCAGGTGCTCCCCCCAGACACCAGTGCCGAAGCCCCCGAACTGGTGCAATTTCGCCAGTTGGTGCAGGAGGGCGAGAGCGCCTGGGCGGCAGAACAGCAGTGCTGGCACGACTTTGGCCCGGCGGCCTGGCATCAGGCCCTGCAACGCTTCTGGAGCCAGCAGGAGCAGGGCAACCACGACTGGACCCTGCAGCGCTACCTCGAACTCCTGGCCCGTTACCGCCAAAGCTTTGAAGCCGGTGGAGCCCGGCTGCTCCCCCTGCTGGTGTTGGCACGTCAGGACCAGAACGAGCCCCACGCCATCCATTGGATCCATCCAGACGGGCTGCCCATGCGGCACACTTGCCTTTGATTGCAAGGCTGCGGCAATGGCCGACGACACGTCACCCTCACGGCAAGACAGCGCTCGCCAACCCGGCCGTGGGCCCGGCAACCGCGAACCCGGCGGGTTCCGGATTCGCCTGAGCGACAACGAAATGCGTGCCGCCCGCGCGATCCAGGACGCATTTCAGCTTCGCTCCACGGTGGCGGCCCTTGGCTTCGCCATCCGCACCGTGGCCCAACTGCTGGAAGACGGTCAACTCGATGACCTCGTGGCCCAGCAACGGGCCCAAGGTGGTGGCCGTCGCCCAGGTGGTGAAGGCCGGCCTTCCCAGGACCGCGATGGCCGGGGTCCTCGCCCCGAGCGTGCGCCCAGGGCTAATCCCTTTGCCCGTCCCACCAAACCAGCTCCCGCCGCCGTGGTGATCACCAGCGATCCCACCCCAGCCGAAGACGCTGACGCGGCACCGGCAGAGGAGGCGGCTGCCCCCGAAGCCCAGCCTGAGACCAGCGTCGACGCCACCGCCGAGGCCTGATCACGATGGCGCGGCCAAGGGTCCTCTCCGGTGTCCAGCCCACCGGCTGTCTTCACCTGGGCAATTGGTTGGGCGCGATCCGCAACTGGGTCGACCTGCAAGCCAGCCACGACACTTTTTTCTGCGTGGTCGATTTGCACGCGATCACGGTGCCCCACAACCCCGAGCAGCTGGCGGAAGACACCCTGTCCACCGCAGCCCTGTATCTGGCCTGCGGGATCGACCCCAACCAGTCCACGGTGTTTGTGCAAAGCCACGTGGCCGCCCACAGCGAGCTCTGCTGGCTGCTCAACTGCGTAACGCCGCTCAACTGGCTTGAGCGGATGATCCAGTTCAAGGAGAAAGCGGTCAAACAGGGCGACCAGGTGTCAGTGGGCCTGCTCGATTACCCCGTCTTGATGGCCGCCGACATCCTTTTGTATGGCGCCGATCTGGTGCCCGTGGGCGAAGACCAAAAACAGCACCTGGAGCTGGCCCGCGACATCGCCCAACAGCGGATCAACAGCCGCTTCGGCTCCAAGGATGCAGCCGGCGAGGAGATCCCTGTGCTGAAGGTGCCCCAGCCAATGATCCTCAAGGAGGGGGCCCGGGTGATGAGCCTCACCGATGGCGCCAACAAAATGAGCAAGAGCGATCCCAATGAGGGCTCGCGCATCACCCTGCTCGATCCGCCCGAGCTGATCACCAAAAAAATCAAGCGGGCCAAAACCGACCCCACCATGGGGTTGGAATTTGGCAACCCCGAACGGCCCGAAGCCGACAACCTCCTCGGCCTCTACGCCCTTCTCAGTGGCAAGGGCCGCCAGAGCGCGCTCGCGGAGTGCGGCGCCATGGGCTGGGGCACGTTCAAACCCCTGCTGGCGGAGGCGGCGGTGGAAGCCCTCCGGCCGGTGCAGGAGCGCTACCGCGACCTGCGCAGCGATCCCGGGCACCTGCAAGCGGTGCTCAAAGACGGCCAAATCAAGGCCACAGAAGCGGCCAATGCCACCCTCTCGGCCGTGCGCCAAGCCCTTGGCTTCCTGCCGGCCGCTTAACCATTCACCGCCCGTCCATCAGCGCAGCTGATCAAAGGGCACGGATTGGTCGGCTCGTCGCGTGGCTCTCATTCGAGACCAGCACCCGTCTTCGCGGATAGGGCACATCACCGGCCCCTTGTCCACCCCCCTGGGCTGGGGGGTGGAAGGTGGGCAGGCCCGTTGAGCAGGGTCAACCCTTCCAGCAACACCGCCCCTGTTCCCACCGCAGCCCAGGATCCAGCCAGCCCAAGGCACCACGCCCAAGGCTGCGCCGCTCGGGGGAGCCCTGCTGCTGCTGGCCATCCCTTGCCTGAGCCCCCGCCATCTGGGAGCCATCGCCTCAACGACCAGCGCAGCCGAGGTCGCCGATGGGACAACCGCTCCCTATGCGATCACCCCCCAGCGCCGTGCCCTGCTGGACACGATCCGCTTTGCCGAGGGCACCTGGAAAGGGGGACGGCCCGAGGGCTACCGGGTGGTCTACGGAGGTTCGCTGTGCAACAGCCTGCTGCGCCATCCCGAACAGACGGTGCATGGCCGTTACACCAGCGCCGCCGCTGGCGCCTACCAGTTTTTGCCGGGCACCTGGCGGGAAGCCTCCCAAAAATTGCGGCTCAAGGATTTCGGCAGCCGCAGCCAAGACATGGCAGCCCTCTACCTGATCGATCGGCGCGGGGTGCTGACCAAGGCCGATCGCCAGGGGCTCGGCCCCGAGGTGTTCCGCGGCTTGGCCCGCGAGTGGGCCTCGATCCCCAATGACGCGGGCCGGAGCCATTACGGCCAACCGGTGAAAACCCGCCAGGAGCTGGTGAGCTTCTACAGCGCGGCCCTGCAGCGCCACCAGCAGGCCGCGCAGGGGGCCTGAGGCCAGAGCCGCGCTGCGTAGGATCCAACCTCGCCTTTGCCGCTAGCCGATCCGTGTCCGCGCCCGTCAGCCTGTCCGAGCCGGCACCGATCGCCCTTCCCAAAACCAGCGAGAGCGAGCAGCTGCTGCGCATCCGCCACTCGATGAGCCATG
>CAYFKI010000184.1:0-3273 GCA_964343525.1 uncultured Cyanobium sp. | reverse complement strand
CGATGGCATCGAGGGCCGAAAGAAAAATGATCGGCACGCAGGATTCGGCCCGCAGCCGCCGGCACACGGCAAAGCCGTCGAGCTTGGGCAGCATCACATCGAGCACCACCAGATCCGGCTGCTCCTGGTGAAACAGGCTGAGGGCCTCCTCGCCATCCTCAGCGCAGATCACCCGATAGCCAGCCAACTGCAGCCGCATCACCAGCACGCGGCGCACGGCAGCCTCGTCGTCAACAACGAGCAACGTGGCCTTGGGATCGGCAGGGGGTGCGCCCAACGCGTCTGATCCATCCGCAGACCCAGCGTCCTGGCTCGAATTGGGCCTGTCCGCCAAAGGCATGGGGATGGGTCCGCGGTGAAGAATCGCAACCTTACCCTTCAAGCAGCCTTGCGGTCATCCCCCAAAACGCCTCCGCCAGAGACGATCCCAGCAGATTTAAGGTTTTCTACAGGAACAGACAGGGTGCGATTTCGCTGCTAAGGCCACCGCGCCGCGGCGTAACGATTCCATTCCTGCTCCGCCTGGGCGAGGGCCGCGTCGCTGGAGAGTTCGCCCAGCATCGCCCGCTGCAGCTGGGTGTAAACGATCGCCTGGAGCCGCTTCACCCCCGGGGTGGCCGGCACCAGCACCCGCGCATGCTCCAGGGTTTGGGCCGATAGCAACCGGGCTGAACGCACCAAGGCATGGCCTGCATTGGCTGCCTTACCTACCTTGCCTTCCTTGTCTGGCGCCGGCTGCTCGAGCGATGCCAACACCGACGCCAGGGCCGTTGGCGAGGAGGGCAACACCCGGGCCTCATTGGCAAAGCGCAGTTGGTTGGTGGCATCGGTGAGGAACAAACCAAAACTCACCGCTTCTGAGGCCAGGGCGCTCTGCTTGGGCACCACCAGGTTCATCATCGCCACGTTGGCCTCGCCACTCACCCCCAACAGCGGCGGATAGGGCGCCGTGGCGGCGGCGATCCGGGGGGCATTGGTTTGCAGGTTGGTGAGGAAATCGGGCCCCGTGGCCACCTGGGCCAGATCGCCCGCCTGATAGAGCTCAATCGCCCGCCGGTAGCCCTGGCTCACCACCTCCTTCGGCAGCAGATCCTGCCGGTAGAGCCCACTCCAGAAGGCAAAGGCCTCCCGCCCCGCTGGGGAATTGAAGGCGGCCCGGTGATCGTCATCCAGCAGCTGCACCCCCATCTGCACCAGGGTTTCCAGCAGCTCGGCGGAATCGTCGGGCACCACGGTCATGAACAGGGCGTACTTGCCCGTGCGGCGCCGAACCGCCGCGGCATAGGCAGGCACGTCCTGCCAGCGGCTCGGTGGTGCGTCGTAGCCGGCCTGCCGCACCAGCTGGCGGTTGGCCATCGTGATCCGGGTGGTGAGGTACCAGGGAATGGCGTACTGCTCACCGCCCTGCTGGCCCGCCTGCCAGATCTTGGGTAGATAGGCCTGCTCAGCCCCGCTCGGCAGCACCGGAGCGAGGTTCAACAGGCCCCCCTTGCTGGCCAAATTGGCCGCAAAGGGGGGATTGAGGTTCACCAAATCCGGCGCTGTGCGGGCAAACACCGCCGCCAACAATTTGCGCTCCACCGAGCTCCAGGGCACATCGGTCCAGCGCACGGTGATGCCGGGGTTTTGCTGCTCCCAGGCGGCGATCACCCCGCGGATGTAGCCATCGAACTTGGGGGCTAGATCCAGGGTCCAAACATTGAGCACGCGCCGGGCGCTCGCCCCCTCCGCTCCCCGATCAGCCCCCTGGCGGCCCCGGCCACAACTGGCCAGCACCGCGGCCGCCGAACCGCCGGCCAGCAGCCGCAAAAGCCGGCGGCGCGGCATCGCCAAACCAGACCAGCGCTCCATCGGGGCGGCCATCTAGCTGCGAGCCCCCGCCCGGCGCTGGCGCCAGGCCAGCAGCAACAGCGAACACACCATCGGCGCCAACAGGGCGGTGAGCAGGGTTTGGGCCAGCCAGGTGTACAGCACGGGGGCGGTGAGCTGGCCCAGCCAGGCCGCTTGCAGGATCACGCTGAGCCCGAGCAGCGCCGCCCCCAGCAAGGCCAACAGGCCCAGGCTGAAACTGCGCTCAATCGGCAGGCCCTTGCGGCCCAGGCGCCCCCACCACCAGCCCAACACCACCAGCGCCGGGATCTCGCTCACGGGCCCCAGATGCAAGCCATCCAGCACCAGGGCCAGGGCCAATCCCGCCAACGCCCCAGACCCAGGGCCCTCCACCAGGGCCCAGGGGAGCAGCCACAACACCGACCAGGCCGGGCCCACCCCGCCCAGCTGCAGCAGGCCCGGGGAAGCCAGCGTCAGCGCGGGCACCAGCGCCCCCGAGGCCACCCAACCCAACCGCTGGGCCGCTGCGCTCATGGCCTCGCCACCAGGTGCAACAGGGTCACCCAATCCACCGCATCGGCCCGGGCAATGAGTTGCACCACCGCTTCAGGGGCCGGCGAGGCGAAGGGATTCAGCGACTGGATCACCCCCACCGGGATGTTGGCGGGCACCAGGGTGCTGGCCGGGGAGGTGAGCACCACATCGCCAGGGCGAACGCCAGGATCCTTCTCCAGAAAACGCAGCACGGGCCGGCTGGTGCCCAGCCCCGTCAGCAATCCATGCTGCTGGGTGCGGGCCACCCAAACGCCGAGGTGGCTGCTGCGGTCGGTGAGCAGGGCCACGGTGGCGGTGGTGGGGGTGACGCTGGCCACCCGGCCAATCAGCCCGCCGGGAGCCAGCACCGGATCCCCGGGGGCCACCCCCTGCATCGCCCCCTGACCAATCACCAGTTGGTGCCACCAGCCGCCGGCTTCCCGGGCGATCACCGGGGCCTGCCGTTCAGCTTGGGATTGGCCGCGCAGTTGCAGCAGCTCCCTGAGCCGGGCGTTGTCGGCACTGAGTTGGCGCAGGCGGGTCTGATCTTCGAGGCGTTGGGCTTGCCTCACCCAGTCGCCCTGGGCCGTTCCGGGCCAGAAGGGCCGGCTCAGCAGCGCATAGGCATCGGCAAAACCAGCCCCCTTACTCAGGCGCACCGCCAGCAACGCGAGCAGCAGCAAGGCCCAGGGCCAGGCCTGCAACACAAGCCGCAACGGTGGAAGGCGAAGCCTGCGGCCGGCCTGCATCAGCCTCAGGTGGATTGACGGGCGAAGTCGGGGGTATCGAGCACCCGTTGCAGGCGGTTGTAGTCCTCCAGGACGAGGCCGCAGCCATTCACCACGCACAGCAGCGGATCTTCCGCCACGTGGGTGAGGATCCCGGTTTCGTGGCTGATCAGATCACTGA
>CAYFKI010000183.1:0-3281 GCA_964343525.1 uncultured Cyanobium sp. | reverse complement strand
CTGAGCCCGGCGCTGTTGCTGGAGGAGCCCCCCACCAGCGACAACCTGATGGTGCGGGTGGTGCGGCCCGGTGTGGAGGCCGAGGTGGTGCTGGAGGAGGCGCGTCAGCAGCTGGCCGTTTCCGGTGGCCGCCGTCGCCGCGGGCGCGGTGGCCGCGGTGGCGGGGAGGGCGACACAACCCAGTCAGCGGCAGCTCCTGTGCCGGTGGACATCACCCCCTTGCCGCTGCAATTGGAGCCTGAAACGGTGGTCACCGTGTCGGTGCCCACAACCGTCAGCATTGCCCCGCCTGAGGTGGAATTGCCCGCCCGCCGGGGCCGCACCCGCTCCCGCAGCGCGGCCGCTGTGGTCGAGGCCCCCGCAGCCAGTGCACCCCCCGCGGCCGTGGCTGAGAAGCCCGAGCCCGATCTCGACGACTCTGGCGAACCCCGCCGCCGCCGCCGCCGCTCGTCTGCGGCCGGCTGAGTTCCTGGGTGCCGCGCCCAAGGCCTGAGAGCCCTCTCGATCCCTGGCAAGGCCATGATCCGGCCGACTGCGCTGGGGTCGATGAGGTGGGCCGCGGCTGCCTGTTTGGGCCAGTGTTTGCCGCTGCCGTGGTGCTGCCCGCCAGCGCCCTGGCGCCCCTTGAGGCGGCTGGTCTGACCGACAGCAAAAAGCTCACCGCCCGCCGGCGGGCCGCCCTGGTGCCCCAAATCCAACACCTGGCGATTGCCTGGGCCTTGGGCCAGGCATCAGCAGCTGAGATCGATCGCGGCGGCATTCGCCTGGCCACCGAGCAGGCCATGCATCGGGCCCTGCAGAAACTGCCGCAGGTGCCGCCGATGCTGCTGGTGGATGGGGTGTTGCCGCTGCGGGGCTGGACGGGAGCCCAGGCCACCCTGGTGGCGGGGGATTCCCTTTGCCTGGCGATTGCGGCGGCCAGTGTGCTGGCCAAGCAAGCGCGCGATGGCCTGATGGTGGCCTTGGCCCAGCGCTTTGAGGGCTATGGCCTCGAGCGCCACGCTGGCTATGGCACCGCCCAGCATCAGGCGGCCCTGGCCAGCCTGGGCCTCACCCCACTGCATCGCCGCAGTTTCCTGGGGCGGTGGCTGAGCCAGAGGCCTCCTGGCACCACTGCTTGAAATCACCCAGGAGCTGCTGGCCCACCCGCGTCTTGATGCCCAGCAGGATGCCCGCCAGCAGGGAATGGCCGGTGGCCTCGAGCACCTTGGCGGGCACCAACTTCAGCAGCGGCGGTTGACTCACGGTCACCGACAAGGTGGCTTCTCCTTCAAGCCCATGGTTTCCGGCCTTGAGCCAGGACTGCAGGCTGAGCTGGAAATCATCCACCAGGCCAAGGCCCTCAAGCTCGCAATCGATTGCCTCCAGCTTCAAGGCGCCCGCCTCGATCTGGGCGCGCAATTGCACCACCGGTTTGATCTGCAACTGGAATACCTGCAGATGGGTCACGGCATAGCGATAGCAGCCGGGACCTTGGTTTTGCAGTTGGCTGGGGTCGAGCAGGGCCTTCACGACCCGGTCCTCATCTTCGAGGTAGGCGGCCAGTCGATCGACCTGGTCGCTCACCTTGAGTTGCAGTTGCTGACTGGCGCTGAAGGCCAAGGACATGGTCTGCTGGCCGGCGCGGCATGATCTTATCGGCCTGATTTGGCCCAATCCCGTTGCCCTGCACTCTTCGATGCGTGTTGCCTATCTCGGCCCGGTGGGCACCTACGGAGAGCAGGCGACCCGCCAGCTGATGCACCTGGAGGGCATTGACAGCCCTGAGTTGTTGCCCCAGCTGGGGATCCGGGCGGTGGTGCAGGCCCTCGCCAGTGGCCAGAGTGATGCGGCCGTGGTGCCCGTGGAAAACTCCGTGGAGGGTGGGGTGACCGCCTGCCTCGATGCCCTGTGGGAACACGCTGATTTGGCCGTGGCCCGGGCGTTGGTGCTGCCGATTCGCCATGCCCTCTTGGGCAGTGGTCCGCTCGAGGGCATCAGCGAGGTGCTCTCCCATCCCCAGGCCTTGGCCCAGTGCAGCCAATGGTTGGGCGAACACCTGCCCCAGGCCTTGCAGCTGCCCACCAGTTCCACCGCCGAAGCGGCCCGGATGGTGGCTGGCAGTCGGTTCCGGGCGGCCATTGCCTCCCAGCAGGCCGGCCAAGAACACGGGCTGCAGGAATTGGCCTATCCCATCAACGACGTGCCGGGCAATTGCACCCGGTTCCTGTTGTTGCGCCGCGGTGAGCGCTCCCACCAGGGCCCTTTGGCCAGCCTGGCGTTTTCGCTCCATGCCAACCGACCCGGTGCCCTGCTGGAGGCCTTGGGTTGTTTTGAGCGCCAGGGCCTGAACATGAGCCGCATTGAGTCGCGCCCGTCGAAGCGGGAAATGGGCGAGTACATCTTTTTTGTGGATCTCGAGCTGCCCGAGGGCCACGAGCCGCTGGAACGGGCGTTGGAGCAACTCCAACCCCTCTGCGAACATCTGGCCCTGTTTGGGGCCTATCCGATCACCCTGCTCACGGCTGAATAGGCCTGCGCTTGCCTGATTTGCGCTTTGGCCAACTGCGCTTTGGTGATCTCTGCGCGGCCTAGTTGCCCTCGCTGGAGGCCACGGCTGGGGTGCCTGGTTTCTGGCCGCGGAATACCCCGAACTGCATCAGGCCCGTGGCAAAGGCCCAATGCATCAGCAGGATCGTGGGGGCTTCACGCAGGGCGCCGGCCACAGCCCCTGGACCCAGCCCCAAGATCGCGCCCGGCCGCCTGGCTCCTTCTGCGATGGAGTCGATCCAGGAGGGCAGGGTGGCGGCGCTCCAATCGTCGCTGCTCACCGCGAGGCCCTCTTGGAAACGGCTGCGGTGGAGGTGGCCTTGGAGCGAGCGGATGCTGGCGAATTCCGGGTGGGCCCACTGCTCCAGCAACTGGCGCATCACCCAGCGTTCGGTTCGGTTCATCGCGCCATCGGCGGGATCGCGCCGGTTCCAATCGGCCACGGCCAACCGGCCCCCTGGCCCCAGAACCCGCAGCAATTCATCGGCATAGCCCTGTTTGTCGGGCATGTGGGGGCAGGCTTCCACACTCCACACGCCGGCAAAGCTGGCATCGGGCAGCTCCAGCGCCATGGCATCCATCACCGCAAAGCGGCAGCTCAGGCCTGCTGGGGTGAGGGCCCGCGCCCGTTCAATCTGCAGGGGGCTGATGCTGATGCCGAGCACATCGAAGCCGTAGTCGCGGGCCAGGATTCGGGCGCTACCGCCGATGCCGCAGCCCACATCAAGCACCTTGGAGCCGGCGGGCAGTTG
>CAYFKI010000182.1:2516-3367 GCA_964343525.1 uncultured Cyanobium sp. | reverse complement strand
GCAGTGCATTGGGGCCACCACCCTCGATGAATACCGCAAACACATCGAACGTGATGCGGCCCTCGAGCGCCGCTTCCAGCCGGTGATGGTGGGTGAGCCGTCCGTGGACGACACGATCGAAATCCTGCGGGGCCTCAAGGAGCGCTACGAGGAGCATCACCGCCTCAAAATTGCCGATGAAGCCCTGGTGGCCGCCGCCACCCTGGGAGATCGCTACATCTCCGACCGCTTCCTGCCCGATAAGGCCATCGACCTGATCGATGAAGCCGGTAGCCGGGTGCGGCTGCTCAATTCCAAACTGCCTCCCGCCGCCAAGGATGTGGACAAGCAGCTGCGGGCCGTGCAGAAAGAAAAGGAAGCAGCTGTGCGCGAGCAGGATTTCACCAAGGCAGGTGAACTGCGCGATAAGGAAGTGGAACTGCGCGAGCAAATTCGCTCCATCCTCCAGGCCCGCAAGGATGAAGAACCGGCAGGAGCCGAAGCAGAAGCCCCCGCGGCTGACACCAGCTCCAGCGAAGCCGACCGCGCGCCTGTGGCCACCGAAGGTGATCGCACCCCGATGGTCACCGAAGAGGACATCGCCCACATCGTGGCCTCCTGGACTGGCGTGCCAGTCCAGAAGTTGACCGAGAGCGAATCGGCCAAGTTGTTGAACATGGAGGAGACCCTCCACCAGCGCCTGATTGGCCAGGACGAAGCGGTGAAAGCGGTGTCCCGGGCCATTCGCCGCGCGCGGGTGGGCCTGAAGAACCCCAACCGGCCGATCGCCAGTTTCATCTTCTCCGGCCCCACCGGCGTGGGCAAAACCGAGCTGACCAAATCCCTTGCGGCCTATTTCTTCGGCAGCGAAG
>CAYFKI010000182.1:2239-2506 GCA_964343525.1 uncultured Cyanobium sp. | reverse complement strand
AAGGTGGCCAGCTCACCGAAGCCGTGCGGCGGCGCCCCTACACCGTGGTGCTGTTCGATGAAATCGAGAAGGCCCACCCCGATGTGTTCAACCTGCTGCTGCAGCTGTTGGAAGACGGTCGCCTGACCGATTCCAAGGGCCGCACGGTCGACTTCAAAAACACCCTGATCATCATGACCTCGAACATCGGTTCGAAGGTGATTGAGAAGGGTGGCGGTGGCCTGGGCTTTGAGTTCTCCGGGGGCGATGCCGAGGAAACCAACTACA
>CAYFKI010000182.1:0-2229 GCA_964343525.1 uncultured Cyanobium sp. | reverse complement strand
CTCCCTGGTAAATGAGGAACTCAAGCAGTATTTCCGGCCGGAATTCCTCAACCGCCTCGATGAAATCATCGTGTTCCGCCAGCTCACGCGGGACGAGGTGAAGCTGATCGCCGAGATCATGCTCAAGGAGGTGTTCAGCCGCATGGAAGAGAAGGGGATCCATCTCTCCGTCACCGAAGCCTTCAAGGAGCGGTTGGTGGAGGAGGGGTACAACCCCAGCTACGGCGCCCGCCCGTTGCGCCGCGCCGTGATGCGCCTGCTGGAAGATTCCCTGGCCGAAGAATTCCTCTCCGGTCGCCTGGGCGAAGGGGATTCGGCCCTGGTCGATGTGAACGACGAGAAGCATGTGGTGATCCGCAAGCAACTCTCCGCCCCTGCCATGCCTGAACTGGCCGCGGCAGGAGCCTGAGCGCCCTGGAGCCGATCCCCTCCCAGACCCACCAGCACACCATCGCCCCGGCGCTGGTGTTGCGGGGGGCTGGGGCTTGGCAACAGGCGTTGTCCACCATTGGTTCGCTCTGCACCAGGCCCCTGGTGCTCGGCCGCAGCAGCGCCACCCGTGAGCTGCGCACCGCCTGCCAGCACGATCTTGAGCAGGCGGGCCTGGTGTGCCAAAGCGCCGAGCTCCTCCACGACTGCTGCGAGGACGACCTGGGGCGGATCCAGGCCGAAGCCGGCGCGAGCCATGGCCAGCCCACCCCCGATGCGGTGGTGGCCATCGGCGGCGGCAAGGTGCTCGATGCCGGCAAATTGCTCGCCGATCGCCTCGGGATTGCCTGCATCACGGTGCCCACCAGTGCCGCCACCTGCGCCGGCTGGACAGCCCTGGCCAATGTCTATTCCCCCCAGGGGGCCTTCATCGGGGATGTGGCCCTCGCGCGCTGTCCGGATCTGCTGGTGTTCGACCACAGCTTCGTGCTCCAGGCCCCTGCGCGCACCCTCGCCAGTGGCATCGCCGATGCCATGGCCAAGTGGTACGAGGCCTCGGTGAGCAGTGGCCACAGCAGCGATGGCCTGATTCAGCAGGCGGTTCAGATGGCCCGGGTGCTGCGCGACCAACTGCTGCTGGATTCCCTCACCGCCATGGCCGAACCGGGCGGCGAAGCCTGGGTGCGGGTGGTGGAAGCCTGCGCCCTCACCGCCGGATTAATTGGTGGCATCGGCGGGGCCCGCTGCCGCACCGTGGCAGCCCATGCCGTGCACAACGGCCTCACCCAGCTCGAGGCCACCCATGGCGTGCTGCACGGGGAAAAGGTGGGCTTCGGCATCCTGGTGCAACTGCGCCTGGAGGAAGTGCTCGGCGGGAGCCAGCTCGCGGCCCAAGCCCGGCGCCAGCTGGTGCCGTTCTTTTCCCAGCTGGGTCTGCCCCTAACGCTCGCCGATCTGGGTCTGGGGAACGCCGGCTTGCTCGATCTGCAACGGGCCTGCAGCTTTGCCTGCCGGGAGGGCTCCGACCTGCACCACCTGCCCTTTGCCGTGGATCCAAGCGATCTGTTGGCCGCCCTGGTGAGCAGCTGCAGCAGCAACGAGCAGCAGCCCGCGTGAGCGCAAGCGTCAACGACCACGAGAACCCTTTCGGCAGCCGCCTCCTGCGCTGCAAAGCCCTGGTGGCCGAGGCCGCCCAAGGGTTACGCGATCCCCTCGGCCGCGAGCTGGCGGGTCAGGTTCAGTGGTGGCCCCTGGACGGGCTAGCGGGGGAATGGCCCGTGGCGGTCGTGGGGGAAGGGCCACCGGTGTTGCTGCTGCATGGATTTGACAGTTCGTTTCTGGAATTTCGGCGCCTTGCCCCCCTTCTGGCAGGCCACTACCAGCTGTTCATCCCGGATCTGTTTGGCTTTGGCTTCTGCCCGCGCGTCACTCCCGCGGTGGCCAACCCCAAGGCGGTGCTGGGGCATCTGGAGCAACTGGTGGGCGCCATCGCGAAACGCAACCCCCAACCCCTGGGCCTGATCGGGGCCTCGATGGGCGGTGCCGTGGCCGTGGAATTGGCGCGGCGCCTGCCGGATTCCATCCAGCGGTTGTTACTGCTGGCGCCGGCTGGCCTGACCGGCCAACCGATGCCACTGCCGCCCCTGCTGGATGGGTTGGGGGTGCGGTTTCTCGCCCTGCCCAGTGTGCGCAAAGGGCTCTGCCGCAGTGCCTTCGCCAACCCCGATCGCGATGTGGGTCCGGCTGAATTGGAAATCGCCTCGCTCCATCTCCAGACCCCCGGTTGGGCCGACACCCTGG
>CAYFKI010000181.1:0-3405 GCA_964343525.1 uncultured Cyanobium sp. | reverse complement strand
CGCTCATCGCGTACTCGAGGTACGAGCGCTGCATCTCCTGATGCAGGGCGATCGGCTGGATGCGCGGATCCTCGGGCCGTCCGTTCTGCTCGCTGGGGCGCTCCTCAGGCATCCGGTGCAGCAGTCGGAGGGCAGAAAGTGGCGCTCAGCCTACAGATGCTGGCGCGGGATGTTGAGCCTGGGGCTTGCCTCAGCCTTCGTCGCCGTTGTCGTCGGGATTGGCATTGGCGAGGGCCCGATCCACGATCGCTTTGAGTTCGCTTTCGTGCAGAAGCTGTTGGGTTGTTTGGCGCAGTTTCGCCCCCCAGAGCTGGTCTTTTTGGTAACTCTCCAGCACGTAGTTCGGGTCTGTGGTGAGGGCTTTTTCTGCCAGGGCCAGGGCCTCCTGGCGTTGGCTGGCCCCCTGGCTGAACAGCCCGCTCGCCAGGGCCAGGGTGGTTTCGGCGGCATCGGGCTTGAGGCTCAGCACCTGGCGCCAGCGGCCGATGGCGGCTTGGGTTTTGCCCTGTTCAAACAACACCAGCCCCTGGTTGTTGATCGCTTCCCAGAAATCCCGCCGCAGGTCGGAGGCTTTTTCAAAGGCCACCAGGGCCGCACCGGTTTGTCCCAGCTGAATGTGGGCGTTGCCGATGTCGAAGTAGGCCCCGGCGTTGTTGCCATCGAGCTTCAGGCCCTGCTCGAGCAGCCCAATCGCCTCCTTGGGTCGGCCGTCCCGCAGGGCCAACGACCCTTGGGCAAACCAGATGCCCGGGTTGCGGGGATCGAGTTGCTTGGCCCGGGCCAGCGCCTGGCCGGCTTCTTTGAGTTGCTTGCTGCGCAGCTGGGCTTCGGCTAGCAGCAGCCAGCCCCGGGGATCGTCGGGGAGTAACTGCACCGTGAGGGCGGCCAGCTTGGCGGCTTCTGTGGCTTGCCCCATCCGCAGCAAACGGCCGGCGGCCTGGGCAATTCCCAGGCCCGCCCCCTCCAGCTCGATCCGCTGCGGGGTGTACACGTAGGGCACGAAATTGGCCCGCGCCGCCGGCATCTGCCCCATCCACACCCCCAGCAAGAGTGGGGTTGCCACTCCAACGCGCATCCAGCGGGGGGTCATGAACAAGGACCAGGGGTCCCCAGCCTAGGGAGAGGCGGCCGCAATGTTGCGCCGCCACATCCACGGTTTGATCCGTCTGAGGGCGGAGGCGCGCAGGTGGGTGTCCCAGGTGGCGTCATCCCATTGCAGCGCTGGTTCCGCCTGCAGATTCAGCAACCAGGGCCTGGGTTGCAGATCGGGATCGGTGCTGCTTTCCAGGGGTTGCTGGTTCCAGGGGCAGACCTCTTGGCAGATGTCACAGCCCGCCACCCAGGGCCCCAGGCCCTGTTGGATCTCCTGGGGCAGCTGCGGATCCCGATTTTCGATCGTGTGAAAGGCGAGGCAGCGGCGGCTATCCACCACAAACGGCTCCCGGATGGCTTCCGTGGGGCAGGCCGTGATGCAGGCCGTGCAGCGGCCGCAGAGGGTTGGGCTGGGAGCGTCGGCCGGCAGTTCCAGGGTGGTTAGGAGATGGCCCAGCAGCAACCAGGACCCCCGTTTCGGGTGGATCAGGTTGCCGTGTTTGCCGATCCAGCCCAGGCCCGCCTCCTCCGCCCAGGCCTTATCCATCAGGGGAGCGCTGTCCACGCAGGCCCGCCACTGCACCGTTGGAACTTGGGTCTCCAGCCAGCGTCCTAAGTGGCGCAGCCGCCCATCGATCAGCCGGTGGTAGTCGCGGCCCCAGCCATAGCGGGCCACCGCCAGACTTCCCGGTTGGCGCTCGGCATCCACGTAATAGTTGAGCCCCACCGCCAGCAGGCTGCGCACCCCGGGCAACAGCGCTTCCACCGCCCGGCGACGGGGGTCGGCCATCCAGTCCATCGAACCCTGGTGACCGGCCGCCAGCCACCGCTCTAGGGCCGCTGTCCGCAGCTGCAGGCGCCCACTCCCTGGCACGGCGGCGATGCCCACCGGTTCAAACCCCAGCCCCTGGGCCTGGTGCTTGAGCGTGTGCGCCACTGCTTCAAGTTGGGCAGGGGTCAGGGCAGGTGCAGCCATCGCCCGTACAGTTGCGCCACCTTCCCAGTTTGCTGCGAGTTTTCCGTGGGCACCGTTTCTTCCGGGCGTTTCGCTCACCTGCTCCGTTGGATCGGAATCACCCTGGTGGTTCTGCTGGGCCTGCAGTTGCTGGTGCTGGTGGCCTCCTGGAACTGGGGGCTGGAGCCGTTTCGCCAGTTGCTGGTGGATCGCCTGGTGAGTGAATCGCCGATGGCCCTGCTGGGTCTGATCCTGATGCTGTTTGGTGCCCGGTTGGATGGCGCCCCATCGGAGCAACCCGCCGCTGGCCGATCCCCCATCCAGTGGGTGGTGGGGGTGGTGAGCATCGTGCTCGCCATCACCATGGTGGTGGCGGTGCCGGTGTCGATCGGATCGGAGCAGGCCACGGCCCAGCAGGTGGCCCAGGCCGATGCCGCGATCGCCATGCAGACCATGCAGCTGGAGCGTGAGAAGCAGCAACTCGCCGATCCCAAGGCCGTGGATCAGGTGATTGCCCAGGCTGAAAAAGCTGGCCAGATTCCCGCCGGTGTTCCCGAAGCCCAGAAGCAGGCCCAGGCGCGTCAATTCATCGATACCCAGCTCAAACCCCAGCTCGAGAAGCAGGAGCAACAACTGGGCCAGGCCAAGTTGGGCCGTGATCTGGCCGTTCAGCAACGCCGCTTTGGTGGCACCGCCCGGGCGGCCGTGTTGGCCATTGCCTTTGCCGTGCTGGCCTTGGTGGCCCTGCTCTGAACCGGCTGTCGCCCAGGCGGCTGGCTAAGTTGTGCCCAGGTAGCTGACGGCCGGACTCCCGGATTGTTCCTTGGTTCAGTCCACTCCCAGATCTGAGCAGCCCTTGGCGAACAGGTTTCAACAGGACCTCAAGAACGACCTGATTGCAGGTCTGTTGGTGGTGATTCCGCTGGCCACCACGATCTGGTTGGCCACCACCGTCAGCCGTTTCGTGCTGGCCTTCCTCACCTCCATTCCGAAGCAATTCAATCCCTTCAACACCCTCAATCCGGTGTTTCAGGAGTTGATCAACCTCAGCGTGGGGTTGCTGGTTCCCCTGCTGGGGATCCTGTTGATCGGCTTGATGGCCCGCAACATCGTGGGCCGTTGGTTGCTGGAGTTTGGCGAGGGAACCCTGCTGCGGATTCCCGTGGCCGGCTCGGTCTACAAGACCCTCAAGCAGCTGCTGGAAACGTTTCTTCAGGGCAGTTCCAGCAAATTCCGGCGGGTTGTGTTGGTGGAATATCCCCGGGAAGGGTTGTATGCCCTGGGCTTTGTGACCGGGGTGGCGGGCACAGCGCTGCAGCAGGGGTTTGCCGAGTCGATGCTGAGCGTGTTCATCCCCA
>CAYFKI010000180.1:0-3416 GCA_964343525.1 uncultured Cyanobium sp. | reverse complement strand
GCCGTCAGGGCCTGCAACACCACCGGAGCCTGGCGTCGTTGCTGCAGATCGGCCGCCAGGGTTTGCAGCTCCATCGGCACCCCACCGCCTGAGCGGCCGTGCACCACCAGCACCAAAGGGGTTGCGATGGGGCGCTCAGCTGCCAGGGTTGCACCGCGAATCGGTGTCTCCATGCTGCCGCCCCACGATCTTCAGCAGCCCCTGGGGGAACGCCGCCAGCAGCGGGCGATCCAGCTCGGTGCCGACACGAGCCGTTTCCGCGAACTGCTGGGAAAACTGGGCAGTGGTGAGCGCACCAGCACGGGTCTGAACCAGGAGGAAGCGCGCGAGGCCATCGAGCGCATCCTCCATGGCCAAGCCAGCCCCGAGCAGGTGGGGGCCTTTCTGATCGCCCACCGCCTGCGGCGGCCCCAACCCATCGAAATGGCGGGGATGCTGCAGGCCTATCGGCTGCTGGGGCCAACCCTGCCCGCCGTGGAGCGCCGGGTGGTGAGCTTCGGAGTGCCCTTCGATGGGCGCTGCCGCGATGCCCCTTTGCTGCCCCTCACCGCCCTGGTGTTGGTGGCAGCCGGGCTGGCGGTCGTGCTCCACGGCAGCAACCCGATGCCCGTGAAATACGGCGCCACCAATGCCGAGCTGTTGGCCGCGATCGGGTTACCCCTGGCTGAGCTCGAGTGGGCGGCGATGGAGCAGCACTTTGCAAGCTCGGGGCTGGCCCTGCTGCACCAGGCCCGCCATTTCCCCGCAGCCGAGTGCCTGGTGCCGATCCGTGAACAGATCGGCAAACGGCCGCCGATCGCCACGCTGGAATTGCTGTGGAGCTCAGCCACCAAAACGGATCTACAGGTGAGTGGCTTTGTGCACGCTCCCACCGAGAAGCTGGCCGCATCCACCTGGGAGCTGCTCGGCCAAACCGAAGGCCTCACGGTGAAAGGGCTCGAGGGGGGCACCGACCTCCCCACCAGCCGGGTGGCCGTGGCGGGCCATTGGCGGATCGGTTGCCAGGAACCGGAGCGGCTGTTGCTCCAGGCGCGCGACTACGGCCTGCAGGCAGCGGACCCCGGCCTCAGCACCCTGCAGCAGTGGGCTGATCAGGCCCTAGCCGCCCTGCGCGCTGAAGGCCCCCTGGCCAACGGCCTGATCTGGAACGCCGGCTTTTACCTCTGGCGCAGCGGCCACGCTTCCCATCTGGAAGCAGGCCTCAGCCAGGCGGAATCGCTGCTGCGCGATGGCCGCGTTGAAGGCCTTCGCCAGGAGCTCGGGGAGGGCCTAAAGCAGAACCCCTTGAGCATCTGTTGAGCCTCTCTAAGCGGTGAATCCTGAGCGCCAGCCCATAACGTGATGGCATCTCAACTAACGCCATGGCGTTTCCCCGATCCCGACTGCTGCTGTTCCTTGTCCCTTTGCTGGCGGTGGTGGTTGGGGATGGGCTGAGCGGCCCATCAGCCAACGCCGGCCCCTTCCTGCGCCGCTACCAAGAGCGCCAAGCCTGTGAGCAATTTGCGGGCAAGTTGCAAGCCGTCAGCAGCAATCCAGAGCAGGCCCAGGTCGTCTACCAACAGGGGGTTCTCAAGCTGGTGGCCACATTTGGGGAGAACCCCTGCACCGACATCCCGGCGCCCACAGCAACAGCACCTAGCACTGCCACCAGCCCAGCTCCTGCCCCAGCCCAGGTGGCAAAGCCAGGAGCTGCACCGGTTGTTGCTCCAGTGACCGCTCCTAGCGCGACCCCAGTGGCCCCAGCGCCTGCAGCAACGTCAGCCCCTGCAGCCGCCAACCCCCAACAACAACAAGCCTGCCAGGAATTTGCCGCCAAGCTCCAGGGCGCCAGCGGCAACCCCAGCCAAGCCCAGCAGATCTATGCCATGGGCAGCCAGAAGCTCACTGGCATGTTCGGTGCCAACCCCTGCCCCCAGGTGAAAGCACCTTGAGGATCTCGCGCCCCTCCACCTATCTCTGCGCCTTTCTCACCCTGCTCAACGACCGGCTGGGCGAGAGCATCGTGTTTCCCCTGCTGCCCTTTTTGCTGGCGAGTTTCACCAGCAACGGCCGCACCCTGGGGTTGTTGGCGGGCAGCTATGCCATCGCCCAATTTGCCTTCACGCCCCTGATCGGGGCCCTGAGCGATCGCTTTGGCCGCAAACCCGTGATGACCTGGTGCGTGGCTGGCTCGCTCGTGGGGCTGAGCCTGTTTGCCGTCACCGTGTCGATCAACTGGCAAGCCATCCCTTGGGCCGCCGGCAGCACCCTCCCCCTGGCGCTGCTCTTCGGGGCCCGGCTGATCGATGGCATGAGTGGTGGCACCGCCGCCACGGCCGGCGCCGTGCTCGCCGATATCTCGCCCCCGGAACAACGGGCCAAGGCCTTTGGCCTGATCGGGGTGGCCTTTGGCCTGGGCTTCATCTTGGGGCCTGCCCTCGGGGGCCTGCTTGGCAGCATCAACGTGACCCTGCCGCTCCTGGTGGCCGCGGCCATCGCCGCCATCAACCTGGTGCTGGTGTGGACGCTGCTGCCAGAAACCCACCCGATCGAGGCCCGCATAGCCCTGCCCCGCAAACGGGAGCTCCAACCCCTGAGCCAGCTGGCCAAGGTGTTTGCCAATCCCCAGGTGCGCAGGCTCTGCGGCGCGTTCTTCCTGTTTTTCATGGCCTTCAACGGCTTCACCGCCGTGCTGGTGCTTTATTTCAAACAGGTGTTCGGCTGGGGCCCGGGCCTGGCCGCCAGTGCCTTTTTGGTGGTGGGGGTGGTGGCCACCGTGGTGCAAGGCGGCCTGATTGGTCCGCTGGTGAAACGCTTTGGCGAATGGCGCCTCACCCTGGCGGGCCTGGGCCTGGTGATCGCCGGCTGCCTGCTGATCACCCTGGCCAACGCCAACAACGCCCAAACCGTGGTGTTTGGGGCGGTGGCGATCCTGGCCATGGGCACGGGCCTGGTCACCCCCTGCCTGCGCAGCCTGGTGTCGCGCCGCCTGGATGACAGCGGCCAAGGGGCCGCCCTGGGCAGCCTGCAGGGCCTCCAGAGTGCGGGCAGCTTCATCGGGCCGCCCGTGGCGGGCCTCGCCTACGACACCCTGGGCAGCAGCAGTCCCTTCTGGCTGGGGATCAGCCTGCTGGTTGGGGTGGCCCTTCTGGTGGCCGGAGGACTGCCGGGTCAAGCACGGCCGACACCCAACGCCAGCCCTTGAGATTGCTACCTTCGGCCCACGGCCTATGCCAACTCCCGCGCCATGTCTGCACCGTCAGCTGCACCCATGGTTGATCCCGCGCTCTACATCAACCGGGAGCTGAGTTGGATTGCCTTCAACTACCGGGTCTTGGCCCAAGCCCTCAACGAACACACCCCCTTGCTGGAGCAGGCGAAATTCAGCGCCATCTTCAGCAACAACCTCGATGAGTTCTTCATGGTGCGGGTGGCCT
>CAYFKI010000179.1:0-3453 GCA_964343525.1 uncultured Cyanobium sp. | reverse complement strand
CCATAGAGCTGGTGGATCGCCTCCACTTCCCGTGCCAACGAGTGCCGCGCAACGGCCCGCTGCCGGCCGGCCTCTCCCATCGCCTGCAGCCGCCCGGGATCGGCCAACAACAGTCGCAGCTTGGCCACCAGATCCTCGAGCTGGTTGGTTTCAAAGCGCAGGCCCACGGCTGGATCCACCACCTGGGGCCAGACCCCCGCACCGGAGGTGAGGACGGCTGTGCCCGAGGCCATCGCCTCCAACGGTGTCAAACCAAACCCCTCCCGCCTGGATGCGGCCACGCACAGGCTGGCCTGCTGAAACAAGGCGCGCACCTGGTTCCGATCCAGATCCCCCAAAAAGCAGATCCGTTCCTCCAAGCCAGCGGCCCGAATCTTGGCCACCATCGCCTCGAAGTAGGCCTGGTCCCTGGGTTTGCAGAGGCCCGTAAAAAAGGCCGACACATCCGGATAGTCGGGCAACACCTGCACCAGCGCCTCCACCAGCAGATCGCTGCCTTTGCTGAAGCGAATCCGGCCAAAGGCCCCGATCCATCGCCGCGTTGTCGCAAGCTTCCCAGAAAGCTCACCGGGCTGCCCCTCCAGGGCTTGCGGGCAATAAAACGCCGTATCCACCCCGTGGTGGATCACCGTGCTTGGACCAGGCAAAAAGGCCGCTGAACGCTCGGAGGTGGCAATCAGGGCATCGCAGTGCCCCATCAACCATCGCAGCCAAAGGCCAGGGGGCTTGGGGGCCGCTGAGGTGAACACCACCCGCCAGGGTTGGCGCAACACCTCGCGCAACAGCAATCCCACCACGATTTCCAGATCCCGGCGGGCGTGCCAGATGCGCTTGCCCCCATGGGCTGGCTTCGTCCACCCATGACGCCAGAGGTCAAACCAGCAGAACTGGGCAGCAAGCGGCAGCCCACCCCAATCCCAAAGACCAACCGAGATCCGTTCGCGCTGGTAGGGAATCAGCGCCTGAACGGTGGCGGAAACGCCCGTGTAGCGGCGGTGGAAATTGGGAACCACCACATCCGGCAACGCCCCGCAGGGCGCCTGACGGATCGCCGGCCAGCGCCATCGCCGCCTCCCAGCCAAATCCCCGCTCCGATCCCCTTGGCAGCACCATAGGGTTTCTAGGCTTGGCCCCTTTCTGGGCGGCATCCTCTTGGGCGACACGACTGCGCTGGCAACGGCCGGCCGGCTGCTGGGTTCGCCCGTGCCGAGCTGGCAGGCCTCCAAAGCCGACGTGCTGCAAGGCCTGGCCACGGCGGGGCTGAGCGGCCCATGGCGGTTGCTGCTGCTGGGCGATGGCAGCCCCACACGGCACCTGGAAAGCCTCACGGGGTTGCCGGTGGAGATCGAGCTGATCGCCATGGCCCCCGAGGAACTGGACTCCGACTCCGGCCCGCGGGCGGGCTCACCCCCGGAGGAAATTGCCGAACTCGATGCCCCCCTGCTGCGCCGGCAGGTGTGGTTGCGCTGCGGCGACCAGACCCTGGCTTGGGCGGAGAGTTGGTGGAACCAGACCCAAGCCGATGAGCACCTGCGTGATCGGAACCAACCGATCTGGCGCAGCCTCACCAGCGAGCGGGCCGAACTCTTTCGGGAGGTGGATGGCCTCGCCCTGGTGCAAGCGCCCTGGCTCAGGGAGCGCTTTGGCCAAGACGGCCCTTTCTGGAGCCGCCATTACCGCTTCTTCCGCGGCGGCAAGGAGCTCACGGTGATCCGGGAGGTGTTTTCCCCCGACCTGGAAACCTGGCTGGGGCCAGCCAACCTCAGGCCAGTCAACGGCTAGTCCAAAGGGCTACGCAACCGGGTGGAGCGCGGCAGGGGCCGCCGCCCATCCGCGAGGGGGGCCTGGCCCTGGGGTGGGGCCGGCTGGCGCTGCCAGCGAGGGATCACAAAACTGGCGTCGTCGGGCCAATCTTCTGGCGAATCACCGGGTGAATGACCCGGCGAATTTCCGGGCAAAACACCGTGCGAATCCATGGACCAGACCTCGGGATCGGCGGGACGGGCCGTGCGCCGTGATCGGGCCTCTAAAGGGCGCCGCTTCGACGGC
The DNA here is from genome assembly GCA_964343525.1 of uncultured Cyanobium sp. Taxonomy (GTDB): domain Bacteria; phylum Cyanobacteriota; class Cyanobacteriia; order PCC-6307; family Cyanobiaceae; genus Cyanobium_A. The sequence continues at coordinate 1,404 of CAYFKI010000179.1, read as the reverse complement.
GGTGCCTCCCATGGCTGGCCCGGTTCGGCCTGGCGCGCTGACGCCTCCCAGGGTTCCCGCCAATCCTCCTCGTCTTCAAGCATCCAATCGAGCTTGTCTTCCACCCAACGGCCTAACTGATCCAGCCGCGGCCGCAGGGAAGCACCGGCTGACGCGGCGGTGCCCCTGGAGCCCTCGCCCCGCGGGCCACCGCGCAAACCAGGCCTGGCGCCTGAAACCCCATCCACCAATTGGCGACCGGCACTGACCAGCCGGTCCAACCCCTGCTCGAGGGGGTCGGGCCCGCGGCGCAGCCGACTGGGCTGGGAACTGCGCTGGGAACTTCTCTGGGAATTGCGCGGAGAACCACTCTCCGGGGACGACCAAGATTCAGGCATGGCCCCAAGCTATCGACGATGGGCCGCCAGCCAGCGTTCCCGGCCCAGGCCCACCAGAGCAATGGCCAGGCCACCGAATTCCAGGGTCCAGAGAAAGACGGCCATGGCCCGCGCGGAAACTCCCACCCCCAATGCGGCGACCCTAGGGCCGCCGGCCTAGGAAGCCTGCTCAAATTGCAAGAGACAACTGGCATGCCAGCGGCCGCCATGGAAGCGGTCACAACACACCTTGCAGGCCAGGCCCTGCATACGCCGCTGGTAGGGAGCCTGCAAACCGCAGCGGCCACAGCGAGCCAGCCATCGGCTCTGGCGAGGAGGAACGGGATACCGGTGCCGCACGCTCACCTCAAAACCAGCTTGGGCGGCGTTGATGGCGGCCATCCGGGCGCGGAAGTGGGGTCCATGCACCTCCCGCACCCCGAGCACCCGATCCACCCAGGCGTGGATCATCTCGTGACACAGGGTGCTGAGGGTGGCCTCGCGGGGAAGGGGCTCCAGCAAGGGCCTGGAGAGCACGATGTCGCAGAGATCACGGCCATCGGGGTAGCGGCCCCGGCGATAGAGGCCGGCCGTACGGCTCATGCGGCCATCACTCCAGCGCACCTCCACCAGGGGAATGCCTTCGGGCGCGAGGCTGCCGCCGAAATGCTCCCGGTCAAGCCGGTGAAACAGGGGCAGCAGGGGCTCGAGGGGCACAACGCCAGCCAGTCGGTCGTCGCATTGTGGCGGGCTTTGGCCCTGAGCCCCGATTCGCGAGCCTGGTCAGTCAGACTCTGGAGCTCACAGCGCAGCTGCAACCGCAATGGATTGGGGTTTAACCCGCGAAATCGGCACCAAGGCCCTGATGGCCGGCGCCGGGGCCCTGCTCCTGTACTGGACGATTTCTGCGGTGAAGCTGGTGCTCAGCGCCCGGGGCATCAACCCGCTGATCAAGCAGTTCTTCACCCAAGTGGCCAGCGGCCAACTGGACGGGGCCTACCTGCTCACCACCAAGAACTACCGCTCCCACGTGAACCGCCAGCAGTTC
>CAYFKI010000178.1:0-3454 GCA_964343525.1 uncultured Cyanobium sp. | reverse complement strand
CTCAGCCTCGAACTTGGCCAACCCCTCCATCCCAGGCACCCAAGGCACCGATGGGGTGATCGGCTTTATCGCCTCACCGGTCTGGTGGGCTTCGGTTTTCAGGTGGCCTGGTTGCTGACGCCGGCGGTCACCGGCCGCCTGACCAGTGGTGTGTCCGTGATGGTGCTGTTGACGACCTTTTCGTTCTGGAGTCTGCGGCGTCTGTTGATTTGCCTCTCCCGTGAAACGGTGATCAACGGCGAAGTGCTCACGGGGGCTGTGGCCGGCTATCTGTTGCTTGGCATCAATGGAGGGCTGTTCTTGGCGGTGCTTGAAACGGTGGCCCCCGGCAGTTTTGTCAATGCAGCCCACGACCACCAGGCGATGGCGATCGGGGTGTTTCCGGCCACGTCCCATCAGTTGGCTACGTGGACGTTGGATCTGTCGCGGATCTACTACTACGCCTTTGTGAGCCTCACCACCGTGGGCTTTGGCGACATCGTGGCGGTAACGCCTCCTGCCCAGATGGCCACGGTGGCCTTGAGTGTGTCAGGACCGCTGTATCTGGCCGTGGTGATGGGTCTGTTGATTAGCCGCTACACGGTTCAAACGGAAACTGTTCAGACGGAGAGCATTCAAACGGAAAGCGTGTCAACAGAAACCCAGCACGACGATCCTTCCGATTAGGCAGGCGTTTGCAGATCGGCCGGGATGGCGACCTCATCAAGGCCCACATCCACATTGAGGTGCTGGTTGGGATGGCCGGTGATCAACAGCGAACCGCGCTCGCGCGTGGCGATCGCCCACAGCCACTTGGTGAGCAGGCTGGCCCGGTTCTCGCTGGCCGGCATGAAGGCCAGGTGGGCCAGGGCCCAGAGAATCCAGCCGATTAACCCCGAAACGCGCAGCCCCCGGAAGTCGGCAACGGCATGCATGGGACCCAACACGGCCATGCTGCCGAAATCAAACCAGGCGAAGGGTTTGTGGGGCTCGTTTTGGAGTTTGGCCACGATGTCGGCGGCCACCCAGCCCCCCATCTGCACCGCAGGGCCCGCCATGCCAGGCAAGGGTTTGCCATCGGCGGTGTGGGTGTAGGAGCAAAGATCGCCAATGACCCGAATCTCGGGGTGGTTGGGGATGGAGAAATCGGGCTCCACGCTCACCCGGCCACCTTTATCAACCGTGCAGCCGGTGGCATCGGCCAGCACCTGGCCCAGGTGGGAGGCCCGCACCCCCGCCGTCCAGCAGATGGTGGCGGCCTCCACGGTTTGGCTGCCATCGGCCGTGGTCACCATCACCTTGCCGTCGGTGATTTCCTTGACGCGGGCCCCCAGCAGGAGCTTGATGCCCGCGGAGGTGAAGTAGCTCTCGGCGGCCTTGGAGAGCGAGGGGTTCATCGCCCGCAGCACCCGATCACCTGGATCCACCAGGGTGACGCTGCATTGGTTGGGATCGAGTTGTTTGAAATCGCGCTCGAGGGCGTGGCGCATCAAATCATTCAGGGATCCAGCGAGCTCGCAGCCGGAGGGGCCGCCCCCCACCACCACCACCGACTGCAGGAAGCGACGTTGGTTGGGGTCGGGGGTCTGTTCGGCCTCCTCCAGCGAGGAGAGCACCCGACGCCGAATTTCATCGGCGTGTTCGAGGATCTTCATCGGTGGCGCCAGGGGCCGCCACTCCTCATGGCCGAAGTAGCTGCTGCCCGAGCCCGCGGCCAGGATCAGGTGGTCGTAGTGGTAGCGCCGTTCGTTGAAGACAATCTCTTGGGCCTGGGCATTGATCTCTTGCACCTCGCCCAGCAGCACCTGCACGTTGGGCGCCTGCCCCACCATTTGCCGCAGGGGCGACGCCACATCGCCTTTTGACACCAGGCCAGAGGCCACCTGGTAGAGCAGGGGCTGGAACAGGTTGAAATTGCGCTTATCGATCAGCGTGACCCGCACCGGCTTGCCAATCAGGGCATGGCACGCCTTCAGGCCGGCGAAGCCGCCGCCCACGATCACCACGTGGGGCAGGCTTTTGAGGGACGCCTCCGGGGGATCGAGCTCCAGAAAGAAGCGTTCGCGAGCCATGGCGGAAGGGGAGCTGGCCCCAAGGTATCCAGCCTGGCCTGGGTTTGCTCGCGCCTGGGGGCGAGTTCCAGCAATCCATCACAGCGGCCAACTTCAGCTCGCAGTCGTCGTCGCCAGGGGCTGGTCAGGTTCTCCTGCTATGAGTGGGGCTGACCGTTCTGATTGCACCATGTCCGTTGCTTCGATCAAGGCCTTCGTTGCCCAAATCTCTGGTGACGAAGCTCTGCGCAGCAAGGTGCATGCCGCCTCTGGCGTGGACGACATCGTGGCGATTGCCGCAGCCCATGGCCATGCCGTGGATAAGGGGGTGCTGCTGAAGGAGCACGGCAAGGCCCTCTCCTCCGCCCATGATCATGAGCTGGCGGCGATCAACAGCTGGGGTGATGCCCTGATGCACGCCTTCGGCGCCACCGATCAGGATTGATCGTTTGATCCTTCCAGACTGATCAGCCATAGGGGCTTGGGCGCCAGATCGCTCAAGCCCGTTTTGTTTTGGCCCCTACGTGTTCAGAAAACGACCGGCTTGTTAAGGCATCAGCCTGCTGGTTCAGGCAACAGCCTGGAAGCTGTCACGGAAGGCGGCGAGGGTGGCGTCGATGTCGGCGTCGGAGTGGGCCAGGGAGGTGAAGCCAGCCTCAAAGGCGCTCGGGGCCAGGTAGACGCCCCGCTCCAGCATGGCCCGGTGCAATTTGCCGAAACGCACGGTGTCGGCCGCCTTGGCCTCTTCGAAATTGCGCACGGGGCCCTCGCACAGGAAGAAGCCAAACATGGCGCTGATCGAGCCACCGGTGATCGGCAGGCCCGCCGCTTTGGCTGCGTCAAGAATGCCGCTGATCAGGCGGCTGGTGATCGCTTCCAGGCGCTCGTAGGTGCCAGGTTGCTTGAGCAGTTCGAGGGTTTTGATGCCGGCGGTCATCGCCAGCGGATTGCCGCTCAAGGTGCCGGCCTGATACATCGGCCCAGCTGGCGCCACCATCGCCATGATGTCGGCCCGGCCGCCGTAGGCGCCCACGGGCAGGCCGCCACCGATCACCTTGCCCATCGTGGTGAGATCGGGGGTGATCCCAAACTTGGCCTGGGCTCCGCCGTAGCTGATGCGGAAGCCGGTCATCACTTCGTCGAACACCAGCAGGGCCCCATGCTCCTTGGTGAGTTCGCGGATGCCTTCGAGGAAGCCGGGTTCGGGGGTGATGAAACCGGCGTTGCCCACCACGGGCTCCAGGATTACCCCGGCGATCTCACCGGGGTTTTCGGCGAACAGCTGTTTGACCGCTTCCAGGTCGTTGTATGGGGCGGTGAGGGTGCTTGCGGCTGTGGTTTTGGGCACCCCGGGGGAATCAGGCAGGCCCAGGGTGGCTACCCCGGATCCTGCCTTCACCAGGAACATGTCGGCGTGGCCGTGG
>CAYFKI010000177.1:0-3460 GCA_964343525.1 uncultured Cyanobium sp. | reverse complement strand
CATCACCGAGCGCACATCGGCGAAGTCCACATTCACCAGGCCCGGCTTGGTGATGATGTCGCTGATGCCCTTCACGCCCATGCGCAGCACGTCATCGGCGGCGCGGAAGGCCTCATTGAGAGGGGCGCCGGCAATTGCATCCCGTAGGCGATCGTTGGGGATCACGATCAGGGTGTCCACATGCTCGGCGAGCCGGGCAATGCCCTCTTCGGCCTGCCGCAGCCGTTTGCGGCCCTCAAACCCAAAGGGCTTGGTCACGATGCCCACGGTGAGGGCGCCCACTTCCTTGGCCACTTCCGCCAGGATCGGCGCGGCGCCGGTGCCGGTGCCGCCGCCCATGCCAGCAGCGATGAACACCAGGTCGGCACCTTGCAGGGATTCGATCAGTTCAGCCCGTGATTCCTCGGCGGCCTTCTGACCAATCACCGGGTTGCCGCCAGCCCCCAGGCCGCGGGTGAGCTTTTGGCCCAGTTGGATCCGTTGGACAGCCGCCGATTGAATCAGGGCCTGGGCATCGGTGTTGAGCACCCGGTACCCCACGCCTTGGAGGTCGGAGGCGATCATTCGGTTGACCGCATTGCTGCCGCCGCCGCCAACGCCGATGACCTCGATGCGGGCGGTTTGGCTCGGGGTGATGCCGTGGGACGGGGAGCTTTGCACCATGGCTGCGGGAATGCCGTCGTTCTGCGGCTGGTCGTTCTGAGGCTGCATTATGTCGGCGTTTGGGACGTTGGGCCCGGCGCGGGGCAGTCCAAAGGACGACACACCTTTGCGCGTTCGCGCCATACCTTGTCGTGTTTGCTCCTGAGACGCAACAAGCGGTGCGGAAACAACAGCGCGACCAGGGTGCCCTTCCCGCTCGCCTGTGGGGTGCTGTGGGCGTTAGGGCTGCCTGCGATTAATCGCGGTTCGAGCCCGGTTTGGCGGCAGCGCCTTTGGCATTGGGGTCGGCCTTGGTGGGCAGACCCAGCTCCGGTTGGTTGGGGTCGCTGAGGTCGATCGAAACCACCTGGCGGTCTTTGATCTTGCTGGGCAGTTCCTGGCTGAGTTGCTGCAGCACCTCCATCCGGCGGGGCAGTTGGCCATCCACGGGGCCAAGGCGCACCTGGCCCAGCCGGGCCGATTTCAGCCACAGGCTGCCGCCCGGTTCAAAGCGAATTTCCTGGAGATCGGGCCCCAGGGCCTGGCGTTGCTGCAGTACCAGGGCGAGGGCTGGGCGCAGACGCGCCTGCCAGCCCTGCACCAGCAGATCATTGGCGGCCTTTGTTTGGCTGCTTTGCCCCTGGCGGTTGGTCATCCAGTTGCCGAGGCGATCGACGTAGCCCTGCTCGAGCCCCTGGTTGGTTTGGCGTTGGGCGCGCGCCACGGCTTCCCGATCGACCACCTCGATCCGCAGGCGTGGCGGGGCCATGAGCCTGCTTATCTGCACCTGTTCAACGGGCAGGGCGCTTTCGATGGCGGTGGCCATCGCCCGTGGTTGCAGGGTCAACAGCGGTTGGGGAAAGGTCAGCCCAGCGGCCTGAATCACCTGGTCCACCGTCACTTGATGGCTGCCCTCCACGGCCACCTGGCTGGGCTTGGTGAGGGTCCAGCCATGGCGCAGTAGCCCGTAGCCCAAGCCCGTGGCCATGGCGCTGAACACCACCAGCCGCCACAGCTGGCGCAGGCGTTCGCGCCGCTTTTGCTGGCGCAGTTGGCGGCGGCGTTCCGCGCCCGGTGGCAGGGGAACCTGGCTCAACAAAAAAGGCCCAAAGCGCCCACTAGCTCACCGCACCTTTTCAAAGCTCGCAACGGGAGCGGGCCATCAGTTCGTCAATCCAGCGCCGTGCCCGATCCGCATCGGCGAAGGGCAGATCCTTGTGCTGGCCATTGCCCACCAGGCGCAACCGGCAGGCCCCATGGCTTTCATCGGTGAGCGGGGCTTCGCCGGAGTGGAGCGAGAGCAGCTCCACCAACTCCAGGTGTTTGATCACGAAGGAGTCTTCGTCTTGGAGCTTGCCGGCTTCAAAACGGCTCCAACTCAGCACCCCATCCACCAGGCGGGCGGCCCCGCAGGTGTCGAGCTTGGCCAGCTCGGCCCCCTGGGCCCAGTCGCGAAAGAGGTTCTGGCGGCGGCGCTCCAGCCATCCCAGCGCCACCAGCAGCACGAAAACCAGCAGCAGTGGTAGCCACAGCAGCCCATGACTCATGGCAGCGCACCTCCCGTCGCTGCAGTCTGGTGCCATTCTCTCGCCCCTTCGATCAAGTCGTGCACCAGGGTGTCCAGCGGGATGCCGCTGGCGGCCCAGAGCATCGGGTACATGCTCTGGCTGGTGAAGCCCGGCAGGGTGTTGATTTCGTTGAGCCACAGCTCCCCGGTGGCTTCGGCATAGAAGAAATCGACCCGCGAGAGCCCCATCGCCCCCACCGCTTCACAGGCCTGGATCGCCATCGTGCGGGCCCGTTCAGCCACCGCCGCCGGCACCTGGGCCGGAATCACCGTGTGGCTTTTGCCCTCGCTGTACTTGGTGTCGTAGTCGTACCAGTCGGCGTCAAAGCAGATTTCGCCAAGCACCGAGGCCTCCAGGGGCCGGTTGCCACCGCCCCGTACGGCGCACTCCAGTTCGCGGGCCACCACCCCCTGCTCGATCACCAGCCGGGAATCGAGGGCGGCGGCGGCCTCCAGCCCAGCCAGCAGGCTGGCGCGATCGCTGGCTTTGCTGATCCCCACCGACGATCCCAGGTTGGCGGGCTTCACAAAACAGGGATAGCCCAGCGCGCTCTCTAGCTCTTGCACCAGGGCATCGGCTTGGCTAGCCAGCTGCTGTGCGCTGGCGCAGCGGTAGGGCACCTGGGGCAAACCGGCCGCGGCAAAGGCCGCCTTCATCGCTTGCTTGTCCATGCCCACCGCCGATCCGAGCACCCCGGATCCCACAAAGGGCACCTGCATCAAGGTGAACAGGCCTTGGATTGTGCCGTCCTCACCGTTGGGGCCGTGCAGGATTGGCAGCCACACCGCGATCTGATCGGCGCCCGGGGGGAAGCCGCGAAACCCCGCTGGGGCAGTGTTGCCGGCCAGTTGCTCGGGGGTGGCTGGGGTGCCTTGGGCCAGCACCGCATCGGCCAACGCCGATCCCCACCAACGCCCCTGGAGGTCGATGTAAAAGCAGCTCAGGGCATAGCGGCTGGCATTGGCGCCGCTGCGCAGGGCGCCGGCCACCGTGGCCGCCGAGCGGATCGAAACGGCATGTTCACCGGAGGCCCCCCCAAAGATCAGACCAACGCGGGTGGGGATGGTGCTCATGCGGGCGGGCGTGCTGGCCGACGGCCAAACAGATTCAGGCCAGTTTGCCGCTGAGGGAGAAGGGGCGCACCTCCTCGATCACCACATCCACAAGATCGCCTGGTTGATGGGGCGAGCCATCGGCCTGAACGGCGGGGAAGAAGGTGAGGCGGTTGGTGCGGGTGCGGCCCATCAGTT
>CAYFKI010000176.1:2275-3473 GCA_964343525.1 uncultured Cyanobium sp. | reverse complement strand
GGCGGGCCCAGGGTCCTGAGCCGCTCCCCACTGCCATCCCCGGGCCGCCAGCGGCGGTTGATCCAGTAATACTGCTCGCTATAGGCCTGAATCCAATCCTCGTGCCAGCGCAGCAGGGCCGCTGCCCGGGCCTGTTGGTCGTTGGCGGCATCGCTGGGGTACAGCGGCTTGCCGCAGATCAGGCGAAAGCGGCCATCGTTTTCGCGCACGTGGGCAACGGGAAACAACGGGCAGCCGGCCTTGGCAGAGAGGGCCAGGGGCCCCGGTGCCACCTTGGTGCTGAGTCCTAAGAAGTCGGCGGTAACGGCCCCGCGGTGGGGGTAGAGGTCGGTCATCATCACCAAGCTGCCCCCCTGGCGCAGACATTGCAGCATCGCTTTGGCATCGCGCTGGGAAATCCATTGGCAACGGCTGTTGCTGCTGCGGGCCGCATTGAGGATCGGATCGGTGTAGGGATTGTGGGCTGGCCGATAGATCACCGAAAGATGGTTGAGATGGTGGCTCAGCCAGCGCAATCCGATATCCCAGCAGCCCAGATGCAGGGACCCAACAATGAATCCCTGGCCTTCTTGTTGACAGCGAAAGAGATCATCGAGGCCCTCCCCTTCCACCTGAATGAGATGGTCGTCAACGGGCTGAATGATCGATTCCAGGCAGGAGAGAAAGAAGCTATCGAGTGATTGTTCCGCCACGATTTGGCGTTGCTTTGGCGAGAGCTGCTCGCCGTAAACCCGCTCCAGATTGGCTGTTGCGGTCTGAAGTCGGGGTTGCAGTGCCGGCTGGGCAAGACGGCGTGCCCAGCGAATTCCCCGGCGCATGGTGCGATGGGAGCGGCCCTGGAGCACGGCCAACAACAGGCGGGTGATCCAGGCCTCCGTGTGCCATCGCCATTCCTGGGCCCAATCGGACGGTTTGCGGACCACGGGTGGGTGAGACGGACGCCTGGAAGCCATGGAGCCTGGATGAAAGCGTGGTGTAGGCTGGCTTTTCGCCCGATTAGCTCAGTGGTAGAGCGCCTGCCTTACAAGCAGGATGTCGCTGGTTCGAAACCGGCATCGGGCATGTTGATGCCTTGGCTTTCTTTTGTGAAGTTTACCTTGCTGTTGTGAAGTTTACGATGCTTGCCATTGCTACTGGCCGAAACCCATCGCGAGCCAGCCATTCCATCCGTTGCCAGACCCTGTGATTGCGCAACCCA
>CAYFKI010000176.1:0-2175 GCA_964343525.1 uncultured Cyanobium sp. | reverse complement strand
TGGCAGACCAACTATGCAAGCCGTGTCACCTTCCCGGTGAAGTTGAACTATTACTGCAACAGGCTGTTTGCAGCCTCCTGCCAGTATCGCTTTGTCTCGGATGCGGAGATTGAGGCGTTTGTTGCCCGTGAATTTCCGGGGCGTATCGAGCGCTGTTATCGACGCCTTGCCATTGGTGCGGCCAAGGCCGATCTCTGGCGCCTCCTGGTTTTGTATCGCTATGGAGGCATTTATATCGATATCGATGGCCATCTCGTTTGGCCGATTGATCGGCTGTTAAAGGATGATCCCTCCGAGTTGTTTGTGATCAGCAAGGACGGAAGATTCACCAATTACTTCATGGCCAGTGCTCCAGGTAATCCGCTGATCAAAGCCTTGATTGATGAAGCCCTCTGTCGCATCGAAAATCCGACCACCAACAACGTTTATCACCTCACGGGTCCGGGCTTGATGGATGATTTGTTTGCAGTTGTGACCTGCACAACCGCCCGGGTCGAAGAAGTTTGCCTCCAGGGCAACTTCACCAACAAGTTCTTTCAGTACATGGATAAGCCGGGTGGCGATTGGGTGACCGCTAAGAAAACAATCTCGGCGGTTTCACCCGAGTAATACGTCTTTCAAGGCGCCCTGCCTGAATGGGCGCCGCTTGACCCTGGCGGCCGCCTTCAGCTCAGGACCAGCCTTCACTCCAGCTCAGCCTTCAGCTCCAGCTCAGCCCTCCGGGAACAGCAGGCCTGCCAGCTCGTCGGGATCCACGTCATAGACGCGGGCCAGGCTGGTTTCGATGGCGCTGGTCACTTCGCCCGGCAAAAAGCGCATGGCATTGAGGGCGTCGTCGGCAATTTCATCGCTGAGCAGCTTGTCGCCGCCAAGCTTTTCATCGTTGATCACGGCGATCACCCAGCTCTGGTAGGCGTACACCAGGTCGGAAAACTCGAGGTCGGGATCGTTGAAATCCAGGGCCATGGCGCCCAGCTCCGTGCGGGTGTATCAGCAGTTTGCCGGTTGGATCGTCCTGGCGCAGCAACCCGCTGGTCAGGATGGGTTGTCGGGGGCTGTCGCCTTGCCCCGCCCCGATTCATACCCATGGATTCCACCAGGCTGCAGGCCACCTTGTTTGACTTCGCCATTGCCGAGCTGGTTCGGCAACACCGAAGCAGCTTCCAGCCCCTCTGGACTACCGAAGCCTGGGCCAAGTTGCTGATCTGGTTGGCCCTCAATTGCGGCTGTTCGGGGGATCAAGAAGGCCTAGAAGCTTTTGCCCAGGCCCTGGGCCCAGGGCTGACGGGCCGGATGCGGCGGGTGTTTTTTGAGCGGGAGCTGGAGGATCTGGGCTTGCAGGTGATGGCGGATCCGGCGGAGCATCAGGTGCTGGTGCTGCCCCTTGGCCCTGCCCCCGAGGTGCTCAAGACCGAGCGGATTGTTCAGGCCCTGCGCGCGTTGCAGCTGGATGATCACGTGCTTGCGGATCCAGGCAGCTGGCAGCGTCTGCAAGACGCCGTGGCCATTCCTTGGGTTGGGAGTGGGGCAGGGCCGCTTTGCGACCATGGTCCGGATTGACCGCCGCCACTCCCGTGTCCGACGCCCTGGCCAAGACCTACGACCCGGCGGGCACCGAGAGCCGCTGGCAACAGGCCTGGGAGAGCAGTGGCGCCTTCCATCCGGATCCGAGTGCGCCGGGCGAGCCCTTCGCGATCGTGATCCCGCCGCCGAACGTGACCGGCAGCTTGCACATGGGCCATGCGTTCAACACGGCCCTGATCGACACCATCGTTCGCTTTCAGCGGCTCCAGGGCAAAAACGTGCTCTGCCTGCCCGGCACCGACCACGCTTCGATCGCGGTGCAGACCATCCTGGAAAAGCAGCTCAAGGCTGAGGGCACCAGCAAAGACGCCCTGGGTCGCAGTGCCTTTTTAGAGAGGGCTTGGCAGTGGAAGGCCCAGAGCGGCGGCACGATCGTGGGCCAGTTGCGCCGCCTGGGCTATTCGGTGGACTGGGCGCGGGAGCGCTTCACCCTCGACGCCGGCTGCAGTGAGGCGGTGATCGAGGCGTTTGTGCGGCTCCACGAGCAGGGCCTGATTTACCGGGGCGAATACCTGGTGAACTGGTGCCCCGCCTCGGGTTCGGCGGTGAGCGATCTGGAGGTGGAGATGAAGGAGGTGGACGGCCACCTCT
>CAYFKI010000175.1:0-3484 GCA_964343525.1 uncultured Cyanobium sp. | reverse complement strand
ATCGGTTCAAACCCCAAAGGCTCCCCAAAAGGGAGCCTTTTTTCTTGCCCTGCTTACAACAACTTTTCCCTGGGCGGATCGCTGTGGCGACTGGGGATGGCAGCATCAGCGGCAGCAGCAGAGCTGACGCCCGATTCCATGCTCTCCTCCGGCGACGGCACCCCGATTACCGAAGACGAAGCCCTGGCCAGGCTGCGTCAAAGCGACGACCCCTCCCAGCAGTACTACGGAGCCTGGTGGCTAGGGCGGATGCGCAGCACCCACCCCGACGCGGTGCCCCTGCTCCAGCAAGCCCTGCGCCAGCGCAGACCCCGCGACCTGGGAGCCGGCGTGGAGGAAAACGCCGTAGCCCGCAATGCGGCCCGCGCCCTGGGCAAGTTGGCCCCGGCGGCCGAAGCCGCCATCCCCGACCTGCTCGCCACCCTCAACGACGACGATGACGGCCTGCGCGAAGCGGCCGCACGGGCCCTGGGGGAACTGCGTGCCACCGAAGCCGTGGCCAGCCTGTGCGCCCGCTTGGCCAGCGGACCCGCCGTTGCTGGCGCCCAGCGCAGCGATAGCCCCCGGCTGATGGAGCCCTGCGAAGCCCTGCTGGAAGCCCTCGGTGACATCGGCGTTGCCCAGGCCGAGGTGTTGGCGGTGGTGGAACCGTTCACAACCCACGACCGCCCCCTGATCCGCAGCGCTGCGGCGCGCACCCTGCTGCAACTCAGTGGAGAAGCCCGCTGGAGCACGGTGCTGGTGGAGCTGCTCGAGCATCCCCAATTGCAGGTGCGCCGGGCGGCCCTGATGGATCTGGGGGCCGCCGGCTGGCGGCCAGCCCTAGAGCCGATTGCCCGCACCCTGGCTGAGAACAGCCTCAAATTGATCGCCCTACGGGGCCTGGTGGAACACGGCGAGGGCGAACCGGAAATCCCGGCGTTGCTCGCCTGCATGGATGCCCTGTTGTGACAACACACGAGACCGCCGCCCTGATCGCCGCCGTGGAACGGGCTGATAGCAGCCAGGGATTGCTGCTGGCCACCCAGGCCCTGGTGCGCTGCGCCGATCCAGCCGCGGCCCCAACCCTGGTGGAAGTGCTGGGCTTCAACAACCCTGGGGCGGCGGTGGCCGCCGTGGATGGTCTGATTGCCCTGGGGCAGGCCGCGGTGGAACCCTTGCTGCAGCTTGACCCGGAAAACTACGGGGCCCGGGCCTGGGCCGTGCGGGCCCTGGCGGGCATTGGCGATGTGCGCGGTCTCGAGCTGCTGGTGGATGCCCTGGGCGGCGATGTGGCCGCCAGCGTGCGCCGTGCCGCGGCCAAGGGTTTGGGCAGCCTGCAGCTCCAAGACCTACCGGCAAACGAGCAGGCACGCATCCAAAGCCGCTGCCTGGAGGCCTTGCTCACCGCCGCCAGCGATGGCGAATGGGTCGTCCGCTACGCGGTGGTGGTGGGCCTGGAGGGCCTGGCCGCGGGGATCGGCGCCGACACCAAGGCCCATGCGGCCCTACGGGCGGGCCTCAGCCAACTGCAGGAAGCCACCGCCGACAATCCGCCCGTGGTGCAACATCGGGCCCTGCTGGCCCTTGAGCGCCTCCCATCCCCATGACCTCAACACCTGCCCAGCCCACCCGCGTTCTGTTTGTATGCCTGGGCAACATCTGCCGCTCCCCGGCCGCCGAGGGGGTGTTTTTGCATCTGCTCGCGAACGCGGGCGTGGAGCAGGCCTTTGGCGTGGATTCGGCCGGCACAGGCCATTGGCATGTGGGCAAGCCAGCCGATGCGCGCATGCGGGCGGCCGCCGAGGCCCGCGGCATCCATCTGCCGAGCCGGGCCAGGCAAATCGAACTGGCGGATCTGGAGAGCTTTGATTGGATCCTCACCATGGATCACGACAACCGCCGCCATGTGCAGGCGATGGCGAAAGAGCTGGGCCCCCGCGCCAGCGCCGAGATTCGCTGCATCACCAGCTACTGCCAGCGCTTCGATGCCGACCACATCCCCGACCCCTATTACGGCGGCAGCCAGGGTTTTGAGCACGTGCTCGACTTACTCGAAGATGCCTGCGAGGGCCTGCTGAAGGAGCTTCACCCGTAGCTCAGATCGAGCTCAGAGCGCGGTGGGCGTGGGATTCGGCCAAGCCTCTTCCGGCACCCGATCGCGGAACAGATCCACCAACCGCTGAATCACCGCCTCAATCGCCAGGCCATCGGTGATCACTTCCACCGCATCCGCCGCCTGCAACAGGGGGGCCACCTCCCGGGTGGAATCGAGGTGATCGCGCTCCACGATCTGGGCCTCCAACTCGGCCAGGGGCGGCACGGCAAATCCCCGCTGCTCCAAATCCAAGGCTCGCCGGCGGGCCCGCTCCGCGGGGGTGGCGGTGAGAAACACCTTGAGCTCGGCATCGGGGAACACGGCCGTGCCGATATCGCGCCCTTCGGCCACCAGACCACCCCGAGCCCCCATGGCCTGCTGCTGGCGGGTGAGGGCATCGCGCACGCAGCCATGGGCCGCCACCACCGACACCTGGGCCGTGACCTCGGGGCTGCGAATCGCCTCGGTCACCGCGTGGCCGTTGATGTGCACCTGCTGCTCACCCCCAGGGGCCGCACTGAGCTGCAAATCCAGGCCCTCGAGCAGGGGAGCCACGGCCTGGGCATCGGCCGGATCCACGCCCTGCTGCTGCACCCACCAGGTGAGAGCGCGGTACATCGCACCCGTATCGAGATAGACCAGGCCCAGCCGCTTGGCGAAGGCACGGGTCACGGTGCTTTTGCCGGCCCCAGCAGGGCCATCGATGGCAACGATCGGAGAGCGGGACATCAGCACAGTGTGATCGATCAGGCGACTGGGCCCGCACTGCACCGCCGCCGCCAGCAGGCACACGCCCGTTGCCTGCGGTTGGGGGCTGAGGTTGTGGGCCGCCACCAATTCCACGTAATCCACCGCCAGCTGGGCTGCCTCCAAGCGGGCCCTCACCCCAGCCACCAGCTCCGCAGCGCCCCTGGTGCCGGCCTGAAAAGCCTGGGCAGCCGTCTCCAAAGCCGCGGGCAACGCGCGGGCCTGCTCCAGCTGATGGGGGTTGAGGTAGCGGTTGCGGGAGCTGCAGGCGAGGCCTTGAGGGTCGCGCACGGTGGCGCAGCCCTGCACCCAGAGCGGCAGGGCCAGATCCGAGGCCACCTTGCGCAGGATCACCAGCTGCTGCCAATCCTTTTCCCCCATCACCAACCGATCCGGCCTCGCCAGCGTCAGCAACCGCACCACCACGGTGGCAACGCCGTGGAAATGGCCAGGCCGGCTGCGGCCGCAGAGCACCTGTTGCAGGGCCTGGGGCGGCTCAATCGCCGTTAGGGCTTCCATGCCGCCGGGGTACACATCCTCGAGGCCTGGAGCCCACAGGGCATCCACCCCCGCCTGCTCGGCCAGGGCAGCATCGGCCTCCAGGTCGCGGGGGTAGCGCTCGAAATCCTCACCGGCTCCAAATTGGAGCGGATTCACAAA
>CAYFKI010000174.1:0-3504 GCA_964343525.1 uncultured Cyanobium sp. | reverse complement strand
AGGCACCAAAGCCATGCACCAACAAAATCGCTGGGCCCACGGGAGCCTCCGGGCCACGGCTGAGGCAGTGCACGGGGTAACCCAGGTGGCTCCAGCTCTCAGACACCCAACAACCCCCGTCAGCCAATGATCAGGCGGCGATGCTAGGCAGATCTTGCGAGCCGTTGGCTCAAGCGCCTCCTTGCCCAACCTTCAGCCCAATTGGATCCCCTTCCTGCCAGGGATGGCCTTCTGGGCGCTGGCGCTCTATCTGCCCTTGAGTCTGCCGCTGGCACGGCTGGAGGCGGTGCTGGCCGCTGGAGCGCTGCCAGAAGCCGCCCAACAGCTGCTGCTCGCCCTCAGCAACCTGACCCTGGCGCTGGCCGTGGGCCTGGCCACCGACCTGGCCCTGAGCTGGGCCCTGGGTCCTAGCTGGGCCAGCAGCATGGGCTTGATTGCCGCAGGCTGGGGTCTGTTCACTGCGCTCGCTAGCCGAGCCAAAAACGACCCGAACGACTTGAACGACTCAAACGACTCGAACGAGCGCAAGCCCTAAAGGAGGCCCCGCGAAACGTCATTCACGAACCCGACGGCTGGGCCGCTGGGTTCTGGCCCGAGAGCACCAGGCGCAGCAGGATCGGAGCCAGGAAGGTGGTGCCGATCACCATCAGCAAAATCGCCGCCTCCAGCGGGGCCGTGAGCAGGCCGGCCTGGCTGCCCAAGCCCAAAAAGATCAAGCCCACCTCGCCGCGGGGCATCATCCCCAGCCCCACCACCAGACGGTTGGTGGGTTCGGCGCTCACGTAGCTCCAGCCGGAGGCCAGCTTGCCCAGGATGGCCACCGTGAGCAGGAAGGCCGCCACGATCAATCCCTCGCGGTTGGCGGGATCCAAGGGATTGAGGACCGAGAGATCCATCCCGGTGCCGATCAACACAAAGAAAATCGTGGCGAACAGGGCCACCAGCGGCTTCACCGCCTCCTGGATGGCATGGGTGTGCTTCGAGCTGCTCAGGATCAAGCCGGCGGCAAAGGCCCCCAGGGCCGCCTCCAACCCAATCGCCTGGGCCCCAAAACAACAGAGCGAGAGCACCACAAAGGCGGCCACCGCTACTTCGCCTGGGGCCTTGAGCTGGTCGAGCAACCAATCAAAGGCGGGGGCTGCGGTGCGGCTCAGCACCAGGGCCACGGCCACAAAGGCGGCTGCCGCCACCACCAGCTGCAGCAGGGGCCGGAAGCTGAAGCCAGCCCCTCCCGCCAGCGACACCACCACGGCCAGGATCACGATGCCGAGGATGTCGTCGAGCACGGCCGCACCGATCACGGTTTGGCCCTCCCTGGTTTTTAAAAACTTCAGCTCGCCAAACACACTGGCCGTGATGCCGATGCTGGTGGCCGTCATCGCTGCACCGGCAAAGATCGCCGGAATCAGCGGCACATGGAAGAGGTAATAGAGCCCCGCTGTGCCCAGCGCAAAGGGCAACACCACCCCCGTCACCGCCACGGTGCTGGCCTGCAGGCCCACCGCCACCAGCTCATCGAGTTCACTTTCCAGGCCCGTCAGAAACAACAGCGCAAACAGGCCGATCTGGGAGACGGCCTGGAGGCTGGAAAAGCCGTCGGAATAGATCGCTTGCACCTGATCGGGCGCCAGCTTGGCCAACGACGCCAGCAAAGCCGTCGCCCAGCCTGTGAGTTGGGCCTGGGTATCAGGGGGCACGATCAACCCCAACCCCGACACACCGATCAACACCCCGGCCAGCAATTCGCCCAGGATCGTGGGCAACTGGATCCGCACCATCAGCTCGGCCAGGGCGCGTGCCGCCACAAAAATCACCAGGAATTCGCCGGCGGCGATCAGGGTCTGGGCCACCTCCATCTGGTGGCCGGCGATCTCCTCAATCGCTAGCACCGGCACGCCCAGGGGATGGGCACCAATGGCAAGCGATAGCGCTGGTAAGGCCATGGATCCGGTCTTCAGGCCGCGACCATAAAGCGGCCATTCCCACCAGCGTCGCTACCGTCCGAACCACAGGGTGAGTCCAAGCCGATGGTGAGCGAGCTGGAACACCTTGATGCCTGGTGGCGGGCGGCCAACTATCTGGCCGTGGGCATGATCTACCTGCAAGCCAACCCCCTGCTCAAAGAGCCGCTTCGCCCTGAGCACATCAAAAACCGTCTGCTAGGGCACTGGGGGTCGAGTCCGGGGCAGGCCTTCATCTGGACCCATGCCAACCGGGTGATCCGCGAGCACGGGCTCGCCATGATCTACCTCTCCGGGCCTGGCCATGGGGCCCCGGGGGTGCTGGGGCCCACCTACCTCGATGGCTCCTACAGCGCCCTCTATCCCGACAAATCCCAAGACGCCCTGGGGATGGAGCGCTTTTTTAAGCAGTTCTCCTTCCCCGGCCACATCGGCTCCCACTGCACGCCGGAAACGCCGGGATCGATCCACGAGGGCGGCGAACTTGGCTACGTGCTCTCCCACGCCTGCGGCGCGGTGTTCGACAACCCGGAGCTGATTGCCCTGGCCTGCGTTGGCGATGGCGAGGCCGAAACCGGTCCCCTGGCCACCTCCTGGCACATCAACAAATTCCTCAATCCCGCCAGCGATGGGGCCGTGCTGCCGGTGCTCCACCTCAACGGCTACAAAATCGCCAACCCCACCCTGCTGGCGCGCCTACCCAAGGCCGAGCTGGAGAGCCTGTTGGTGGGCTACGGCTGGCAGCCGCTGTTTGTGGAGGGCTCAGAGCCGATGGCGATGCATACCGCCATGGCCCAGGCGATGGACACGGCGATCAGCCGCATCCACTCCATCCGCCACACAGCGCGCGCGCAGGTCCAGAGCGGAGCGGACATCAGCCGGCCGGCCTGGCCGATGCTGGTGCTGCGCTCCCCCAAGGGCTGGACAGGCCCCAAGGAGCTCCATGGCCTCAAGCTCGAGGGCTTCTGGCGCAGCCACCAGGTGCCGCTGCCCAATCCCAAACACGACCCTGAGCAATTGGCGATGCTCGAGGCCTGGCTGAAGAGCTACCGGCCCGAGGAGCTGTTTGATGCCAACGGCACCCTGATCCCGGAGCTCCAGGCCCTCTCACCCCAAGGCGAGCGGCGCATGGGCTCCAACCCCCACGCCAATGGCGGCCTGCTCCGGCGCCCCCTGCAGCTGCCGGCGATCGAGGCCTATGCGGTGGAGGTGCCCGCGCCCGGCCAACGGGAAGCCGAAAACACCGCACCCTTGGGGGCCCTCTTGCGCGATGCGATCGGCCTCAACCCCGATTCCCTGCGCATCTTTGGCCCCGATGAAACGGCCTCCAACCGGCTGCAGGCAGTCTTTGAGCGCAGCAAAAAAGTGTGGATGGAAGAGCTCCTGCCGGAAGATGCGGGGCGTGTTGATGGCTCAGGTCAAGGCGGCTCAGGCGGAAGTGAGCTGAGCCGCTCTGGCCGGGTGGTGGAGATGCTCAGCGAGCACACCCTGGTGGGGATGCTCGAGGGCTACCTACTCACCGGTCGCCATGGGCTGTTCCACA
>CAYFKI010000173.1:0-3517 GCA_964343525.1 uncultured Cyanobium sp. | reverse complement strand
CTGCAACCCCAGCTCCAGCAGATCGATGTCAATCCCGAGAGCCCCAACATGGCTGTGAGCCTGGCGAAGTAAGGCATGCGCCGGGACCAGATGCAGCGGTGCCGAGCGATTCATTAGGGCGTTAAGGCTAGCCTTGGTCCATGGGCAACTCTCCTGTGGTGGTGGCCGTTCCGGCCCGTTTGGAGTCGGCCCGGTTGCCGGGCAAGGTGATGGCCGACATTGGCGGTCAGCCGATGCTGCGCCGGGTGCTGGAGCGGTGTGCCCTGGCCAGGGGCGTGGCCGCCGTGGTGGCCTGCACCGACAGCGAGGCCGTGCGGCAGGCCGCCGAGGGCTGGGGTTTTCGGGCCCTGCTCACCCCCCAATCCTGCAGCTCCGGCAGTGAGCGCCTGGCTTGCGTGGTGGATGCGTTGGTGGCGGCAGCCGGCGGCGATGACCCGCAGCAGACCCTGGTGATCAATGTGCAGGGGGATCAACCCCTGCTGGATCCGGCCATCATCGAAGCCATGGTGGAGCGTTTTGAGGCCCTGGATCGGCCAGCGGTGCTGACACCGGTGTACCCGCTCGCCGCCGCCAAGCTGCACGACCCCAACGTGGTGAAGGTGCTCAGGGCCCAGGACGGCCGCGCCATCACCTTTTCCCGCAGCGCCCTGCCCCATGTGCGCGATCTGGACCCCGATCAGTGGACCAGCCGCACCACCTATTGGGGCCATGTGGGCCTCTACGGCTACCGGGCCGATGTGCTGGCCGGCTGGCAGGCCTTGCCTACCTCGCCCTTGGAAGGCCTGGAAAAGCTGGAGCAGCTGCGCCTGATCGAAGCCGGCATCCCCCTGCTCACCTATGCGGTGGAAGCCGATTGCTTCTCCGTTGACACCCCCGAGCAGCTGGACCAGGCGCGGTCCCTGGTGGCCCAAGTCAACTGTTGAGGTCGCGCCAACCTTCGCGGTTCAGGGTTTGCCAGTGGCCGTGCTGCTTGAGAAGGTGTTCGGCCAGTTCACGCACGGCACCATCGCCGCCGTTGCGGCGCAGGACGAGGTCGGCCTGACGGCGCAGGCCCCTGGCCCCATTGGCCGGGCTCACCAGCAGCCCCACGGCGGGGCGCACGGTGAGGTCGTTGAGGTCATCGCCGATGAAGGCCGTGTGCTGGGGCTCGAGACCCAACTGGTGCAGCAGGTCCTGGAGGGCGGAAAGCTTGTCGCCCACCCCCACCAGGCAATGGCGGATGTCGAGGTGGCGGGCCCGTTGCTCGATGGCACCGCTGCGCCCACCACTAAGGAAGGCCACCTCGATGCCGGCGCGTTGCAGCATCCGGATCGCCAGCCCATCGCGCACATCAAAGCGCTTCACCACCCGGCCGCTTTCGTCGTAGTGGAGGCCGCCATCGGTGAGCACCCCGTCCACGTCACAGACGAGCAGGCGCACCTGTTTCAGGCGCTTGGAAACCAGGAGGTGTCGAATCACCGGCTCACCTCAAAGCACACTCACGGCCGTGCCTTCGGCCACCACAGCGCGCAGCTCCACCAGTTGGCTGAGGAGGGCCTTGAGCCGGTGCAGGGGCACCATGTTGGGCCCATCGCTCAGGGCCACCGAGGGATCGGGATGTACCTCGAGAAAGAGCCCATCCACCCCCACCGCTACGGCCGCCCGGGCCAGGGGGGCCACAAATTCCCGTTGACCGCCCGAGGTGGTGCCCTGGCCGCCGGGCTGCTGCACGGCGTGGGTGGCATCAAAGATCACCGGGCAGCCCAGGGCCTGGAGCTGGGGAAGGCTGCGGTAGTCCACCACCAGGGTGTTGTAGCCAAAGCTGCTGCCCCGCTCGGTCAGCCAGAGCCGGCCGCTGGCGGGATCCAAGCCCGATTCCTTCAGTTTGTTCACTACCTGGGCCATGTCCCAGGGGGCCAGGAATTGGCCCTTTTTCACGTTCACTACCTTGGTGGTGCCGGCCACAGCCCGCGCTGCGGCCTCCAACAGATCGGTTTGGCGGCAGAGGAAGGCAGGGATCTGGAGCACATCCACCGCCTGGGCGGCGGCGGCGGCTTGATGGCTTTCGTGGATGTCGGTGAGCACCGGCACCCCGAAGCGTTGGCCCACCTCCTGCAGGATGGCCAGGCCCTCATCGGTGCCAGGGCCGCGGAAGGATTGGCCTGAACTGCGGTTGGCCTTATCGAAGCTGGCCTTGAACACATAGCGAATGCCCAGCTCCTGGCAGATGTCGCTCACCTGCTCGGCCACCTGCAGCACCAGGTCGCGGCTTTCGATCACACAGGGCCCGGCGATCAGGGTGAGGGGCTTGGCGCTCATGGGCTGGTGGCAGCACCCGATGGGGCGGACTGGTTGGAGGTGAACCCAGCCTGCACCAGATCGTGGAGCCGCAGCAGGCCCACCAGCGCGCCGCTATCCACCACAGGTAATACCGACAGGGCCTGGGCTGGATTGCACTCCATCAGGCGCAAGGCTTCGGCGGCGAGGGTGTCGGGGGTCACGCTGATCGGGTTGGTGGTAGCCATGGCGCTGGCCTGCACGTTGGCCCAGGAGTCCGGCGGGTGGCGCTGAAGGGTGCGGCGCAGGTCGCCATCGGTGATCAGGCCGCCACTGGCCAAGCCTGGCCCCTGCACCCAGGCGGCTCCCAGGCTGCCCTTGCCGTTGGTGGGGCGTGTTAGCTGGCCGATCACAGCGCTCAAGGGGGCTTCTGGCTCCAGGGGCTCGAGGGCCTCGGCGGGCACCATCAAGTCGGCCACCGTGAGGGTGAGCTGGCGCCCGAGCGAGCCGGCTGGGTGGTTGATGGCGAAATCTTCGGGCGAAATTCCGGCGCGCTCCATCCATACCGCTGCCAGGGCATCGCCGATGGCCATGGCCACGGCCGTGCTGGCGGTGGGGGCGAGGTTGAGCGGACACACTTCCCGATCCACCGAGCCATCCAGCACCACGTCGCAGCCGCGGGCCAGGGCTGAATCCACCCGGCCCACCAGGGCGATTCGGCCGGTGCCCCGGCGCTTGAGGTGGGGAAGGATCGCCAGGAGCTCGTCGGTTTCGCCGCTGTTGGAGAGCAGCAGGGCCACATCGTCGGCCGCCACGATCCCCAGATCGCCGTGCAAGGCATCGGTGGGGTTGAGGAAGACGGCCGTCAGGCCAATCGAAGAAAAGGTGGCGGCAATTTTGCGGGCCACGATGCCGCTTTTGCCCACCCCCGTCACCACCAATTTGGCGCGGCGCAGGCGGCATCCCAGCAGTAGCTCCAGAGCCGCTTCCACCGCCTCGCTGCCCAGGCGTTCGGCGGCGGCGGCAATGGCGGCCGCTTCTTCCTGCAAGCAGCGGCTGAGGGCCGAGGCTTGGCCTGGTTGGGAGGTGTGGCCTTCAGGAGTTGTCAGTGGCGTCGTCAGTGGTGTTGACAGGGGCGCTGGCACGCGGGGAGTGCCTGGCCTGGAGCCATTGTTTCAGGCTCCGTAGCCCTGGGGGTTGGCGCTTTGCCAGGCCCAACCGTCGCGGCACATGTCGGCGAGGGTGCGGCGGGTGCGCCAGC
>CAYFKI010000172.1:0-3520 GCA_964343525.1 uncultured Cyanobium sp. | reverse complement strand
TCGGCGCCATCAATCACCACGTGAGTGAATTTGGTGTTGAAGGCAAAGGCGTTTTCCAGCACCGCATTGGTGAGGTTGGTGCCATCAAACACGGCGGAATCCAAGGTGGCATCCCGCAGGTTGGTGTTACTCATGTCCGCGTCTTGGAGTTTGGCGCCAAACAAACTGGCCCCCTCCAGATCGGAGCCGGCAAAGGTTGCATCCCGCAGGTTGGTGAGATTGAAGGTGGCTCCGCGCAGGTCCTGGCCGCTGAAGTCGGCACCGATCAACACCTGTTTGGCCACATCCATGGCCGCCTGAACCGGCGCAGGCCACCAGCCGCAGAGCAGCACCACGGCCGCCAACGCCAGGGCGGCGTGCCACCAGCGATCCCATAGGCGGGTGGGGCGATCGGGCGGATCGATTGGTTGGTGGCCCATGGCATTGCCTGCGATCGATGCAGCGTAGGAATGAATCACCCGGTGGAACTGGTTGGGTAGGGGTTCGGGAGACGGGCTTGCGGGCTGTTGCATCCAGCCAGACCTCCTTCAGCCTGGCTGGTGGATGGGCGGAGCAGCGGGCCCTGCGCCTGTTGCGGCAGCGGGGTTGGACCCTGCTGGAGCGCAATTGGCACTGCCGCTGGGGGGAGATCGATTTGCTGCTCAGCAAGCCGGAGCGCTTGCTGCTGGTGGAGGTGAAGGGTCGGCGGCGGCAGGGGCCCGATGGCTGGGGCCTGGGGGCTTTGGATCGGCGTAAGCGGTTGCGGCTGCGAAGAAGTTGGCTGTTGTGGCTGGCGAGCCATCCCGAGTGGCAGACCAGTTCGCTGGAGCTGGTGGTGGCCCTGGTGCCATTGCCGCCTTCCAACCGGCCGGTGCGCTGGCTGCGGCTGCCGGAGGGGTGAGTGGGCGGCAATCTGGGGAACGATGCTGAGGCCAACCCGGCGCTGCCCATGAGCTTTGCTGCCCATCGCGCCCGTAAACGCTTTGGCCAACACTGGTTGGTGGATGAATCGGTGCTCCAGCGGATCGTGGCAGCCGCGGAGTTGGGCCCTGGTGATCGGGTGTTGGAGGTGGGCCCTGGCCGGGGGGCGCTCACCGAGCGACTGCTGGCTTCTGCGGTGGAGTCGGTGGCGGCGGTCGAGCTGGATCGGGATCTGGTGGCCGGGCTCCAGCAGCGTTTTGGCCCCGATCCGCGCTTCAGCTTGTTGAGCGGTGATGCCCTGGAGCTCGAATTACCAGCCGCCAACAAGGTGGTGGCCAACATCCCGTACAACATCACAGGCCCTTTGCTGGAGCGGCTGGTGGGCCGCCTCGACCAGCCGGTGGCCAAGCCCTATCAACGCCTGGTGCTGCTGGTGCAACAGGAGGTGGGGGAGCGCATTCGCTGCAGACCTGGCAGCAGCGCCTATTCGGCCCTCAGTGTGCGCATGCAGTTGCTCGCCCACTGCCAGTCGGTGTGTGCGGTACCGCCGCGCTGCTTCCAGCCGCCCCCGAAGGTGATGTCGGAGGTGATTGCCCTTGATCCGCTCCCCCCCGAGGCGAGGCTTGCGCCCGCCGTGGCCAAGCGGGTGGAGCAGCTGCTCAAGCGTTGCTTTGCGGCCCGTCGCAAGATGCTGCGCAACAGCTTGGCCGGTTTGCTGGAGCCAGGGGCGATGGAGGAGCTCGCCCAACAGCTAGGACTGAACCTCCAGCAACGCCCCCAGGAATTGGCCCCCAGCCAGTGGGTGGCCCTGGCGGAGGGTTTGAATCAGGGGGCAGTGCCGCCGAGCTAGCGGGGATTGGATGGCTGATCTGAAGGTGGCGGCACCCGCCAAGATCAATTTGCACCTGGAGGTGTTGGGCCTGCGGGGCGATGGGTTCCATGAGTTGGCGATGGTGATGCAAACCATCGATCTCTGGGACACCCTCACGCTCAATCCCACGGCGGACGGCACGATCCAGCTCACAACCAACCGCTCCGATCTGCCCACCGATGGCGGCAATTTGATTGTCAAAGCGGCGGAGTTGCTCCGGGCGCGCTCCGGCTTTCCCGAGCTCGGAGCCCAGATCTATCTCAATAAACAGATCCCGATTGGCGCCGGACTTGCCGGGGGCTCGAGCAATGGCGCGGCGGCCCTGGTGGGCCTGAACGCGCTGTGGGGCCTGGGATTTGATGGCACTTCCCTGGCCCAGATGGCGGCCGATCTGGGCTCCGATATGCCCTTTTGCCTCGATGGCGGCACCCAGTTGTGTTTTGGACGCGGGGAGCAGCTCGAACCCGTTCATCCGCCAGCCAGCGGCACGTTGGCGGTGCTGTTGATCAAGCAACCCAGCACCCATGTGAGCACTCCCTGGGCCTATGGCCGCTGCAAGGCGATGCGCGGTGATTTCTATCTGCAAACCGAGGCTGAATTTGCTGAGCGGCGCCAGGCCCTGCGCACCAGCGCCCTGCTGCCTGCCCTGGGCAGTGGCACCGCCTTGCCGCCCCTGCGCAACGATCTGCAGCAGGTGGTGGAGCCCGAGGTGGAGAGCGTCCAGCAGGCCTTGGCCTTGCTCAGGCCGCTGGATGGAGCCCTGAAGCCCCTGGCCGTGGCCATGAGCGGCTCGGGGCCCAGTTCGTTTGCCCTATTTCCCTCGCTCGAAGCGGCCCAGGCAGCCCAAAGCCACCTGCAGAGCCAGCTTTCGGCGGCAGGATTCGATGCCTGGAGCTGCCGCCTGGTGGCCAGGGGTGCGAGCCTGCTCTGATGGATCAGCCCTCCAGCTCCTCCCCTTTGCCTGCTGCCCCGGTGTCAGCCGAGGCTCAGCCGCCGCGGAAGGGGCCCCTCAGCTTTCTCTCCGGTGCCCTCACCGCCGGGTTGCTCGGTTGGATCTGCCTGGGCTTGAGTCAGCGGGTGGTCGGCCACTACGCCCTCCATCCCCCTAGCTACAGCTCGGCCATTGCCCAGAGCATTGCCACGGCCATGAAAACCCTGATCGTGGGCATGAGCTTTCTGGCCACCTTCAGTTTTGGCTTCATCTCCCTAGGCCTGCTGCTGGTGTTTGCCCGCAGCCTGCTGGTGGGCACCCCAGAGGCGCCAGCCGGGGCAAGCGCCTCCACGCCCCCTAACCCCTCGAGTAAGGGCTGAGATAGGTTGGCGCCCATACGGTGCAAGCCAACCTGTGGCAGAGACGCTGCTGTTCAACGCCCTGCGCGAAGCCATCGACGAGGAGATGGCCCGGGATCCCCATGTCTGTGTGATGGGGGAGGACGTGGGCCAATACGGCGGTTCCTACAAGGTGACCAAAGATCTCTACGAGAAGTACGGAGAGCTGCGGGTGCTGGACACCCCGATCGCCGAAAACGCTTTCACCGGCATGGCCGTGGGGGCCGCCATGACCGGCCTGCGGCCGATTGTGGAAGGCATGAACATGGGCTTTTTGCTGCTCGCGTTCAACCAGATTTCCAACAACATGGGCATGCTCCGCTACACCAGTGGCGGCAACTACACGATTCCCACGGTGGTGCGCGGGCCGGGCGGTGTAGGCCGCCAGCTGGGGGCTGAGCACAGCCAGCGCCTCGAGGC
>CAYFKI010000171.1:0-3522 GCA_964343525.1 uncultured Cyanobium sp. | reverse complement strand
GCTTTCCAGCCTCAGCCTCGAGGCCGTGCTGCTGGCCCTTGGCCTGGGCTAGCGCCCGCTAGGCCAGACCAGCCATCGGGCCATACGATCGGACGCACCAAATCCCGCCCCAATGGCCCCCACCCAACGCCTCACCGATCACGTTGCTCTGGTGACGGGCGCCAGCCGAGGGATCGGCCGCGCGATTGCCCTGGCCCTGGCCGCCGATGGGGCCGAGGTGGTGGTGAATTACGCCAATTCCCCTGAGGCGGCCGAGGCCGTGGTGGCCGAAATCCAGGCCCAGGGAGGCAAGGCCTGGAGCCATCGGGCCAACGTGGCCCAGGAAGAAGAAGTTGAGGCGATGATCAAGGCGGTGATGGAGACCTCCGGTCGCCTCGATGTGCTGGTCAACAACGCCGGCATCACCCGCGACGGTCTGCTGATGCGGATGAAGACGGCCGATTGGCAGAGCGTGATCGATCTCAACCTCACCGGGGTGTTCCTCTGCACCCGAGCCGTGAGCCGCTCGATGCTCAAAGCCCGCCAGGGCCGGATCATCAACATCACCTCCGTGGTCGGGCTGATGGGCAACCCTGGCCAGGCCAACTACAGCGCTGCCAAGGCCGGTGTCATCGGCCTTACCCGGAGTAACGCCGCTGAGTTCGCCGCCCGTGGCGTGACCGTGAATGCCGTGGCGCCCGGCTTCATCGAGAGCGACATGACCGCTGAACTCGATAAGGAACCGATCCTCGCCGCGATTCCGATGGGCCGCATGGGCAGTGCGGCCGAAGTGGCCAGTGCCGTGTGCTTCCTGGCCGCCGACCCCGCCGCCGCCTACATGACCGGCCAGGTGCTGCAGGTGGATGGCGGCATGGTGATGCGCTGAACCGGAGCCCGCTACTCCGACGTCGCCACCGATTGGGCCAGTTCGTCGCGCAGGCGCCGAATCCGCTGCAACAAACGCAGCCGCCTGCTGCGGGTGGTGAGGGTGAGAAACAGCCGCAAGGGCAGATACACCAGGGCCATCACCACGCCCAGGGCTGCGATCAGTCCGAAGACATGGGCATTGGCCGTGGAAACCGGCGCCAAGCTCACGGCATCGCCAGCACTCTCGAAGGCACTTTCCAGTGCCGTTCCCAGGGCCGACTGAAGCTCATCATCCATGGGCGAACGGTACCCAAACAGCAGCGCTTTTGCCGCACCTCGGCGGACCCAAGGGAGGCGGGATTCGGCTATCCCCACCAGCGCCTGGATGCCCGGATCCAGGTCCCTATGGGACCCTTTGGGAACGTGCTACTGCAGCTCTCCGTTCCATGGCCAAACTGATCAGCTTCTCGGACGCCTCCCGCGCTGCCCTGGAGCGGGGAGTCAATGCCCTGGCGGATGCCGTGAAGGTGACCATTGGCCCCAAGGGCCGCAATGTGGTGCTCGAGAAGAAGTTTGGCGCTCCCGACATCGTCAACGATGGGGTGACGATCGCCAAGGAGATCGAGCTGGATGACCCCTTTGAAAACATCGGCGCCAAGCTGATTCAGCAGGTGGCCAGCAAAACCAAGGACAAGGCCGGTGATGGCACCACCACCGCCACCGTGCTCGCCCAGGCCCTGGTGCACGAAGGCCTGAAAAACGTCGCCGCCGGGGCCAATCCGGTGGGCGTGCGCCGCGGCATGGAACAGGCCACCGCCGCGATCGTGGCCGGCATCGCCGAACGCTCCCAAGCCGTCGCCGGCGATGCCATCCGCCAGGTGGCCACCGTAAGTGCGGGCAACGACGAAGAAATCGGCCGGATGATTGCTGAGGCCATGGCCAAGGTGAGTGCCGATGGGGTGATCACCGTGGAGGAATCCACGTCCCTGGCGACCGAGCTGGAGATCACCGAGGGGATGGCCTTCGACCGGGGCTACAGCTCGCCCTATTTCGTGACGGACCAGGAGCGCCGCGAGTGCATTTTTGAGAACGCCCTGCTCCTGATCACCGACCGCAAAATCAGCGCCATCGCCGATCTGGTGCCGGTGCTGGAAGCCGTTGCCAAAACCGGTAAGCCCCTGCTGATCCTGGCCGAAGAGGTGGAAGGGGAAGCCCTGGCCACCCTGGTGGTCAACAAAAACCGGGGCGTGCTGCAGGTGGCCGCCGTGCGGGCACCGGGCTTTGGCGATCGCCGCAAGGCCATGCTCGCCGACATCGCCATCCTCACCGGCGCCACCGTGGTGAGCGAAGACCAGGCCATGACCCTCGACAAGGTCACCCTGGCTGATCTGGGCACCGCCCGTCGGCTCACCATCACCAAGGACAGCACCACCATCGTGGCCACCGGCGACCACCAAGATGCCGTGGTGGCGCGGGTCGCCGCCATTCGCCGCGAACTGGACAACACCGATTCCGATTACGACCGCGAAAAACTGAATGAGCGGATCGCCAAGCTGGCCGGCGGTGTGGCCGTGATCAAGGTGGGCGCACCCACCGAAACCGAGCTCAAAAACCGCAAACTGCGGATCGAAGATGCCCTCAATGCCACCCGGGCTGCGGTGGAAGAAGGGATCATTGCCGGCGGTGGCTCCACCCTGCTCCAACTCGCCGAGCGTCTCGAACCCCTCGCCGCCGCGAGCCATGGCGATGAACGCACGGGCATCGAGATCGTGCGGGCTGCCCTGAGCGAACCGGTGCGCCAAATTGCCGCCAATGCGGGAGCCGACGGGGCCGTGGTGGCCTCGGAAATTCACCGCCTGGGCAAAGGATTCAATGCCCTCAGCGGCACCTACGAAGATCTGCTGGCGGCCGGGATTTTGGATGCGGCCAAGGTGGTGCGCCTGGCCCTACAGGATGCGGTGTCGATCGCCTCACTGCTGATCACCACGGAAGCGGTGATCGCCGACAAACCCGAGCCTCCGGCCCCGGCTGGCCCCGGTGGCGACATGGGAGGCATGGGCGGTATGGGAGGCATGGGCGGGATGGGTGGCATGGGCATGCCCGGGATGATGTGATCCCAGCCCTTGATCCCAACCCTTGACCCCTTCTCTGAATCGCCGCCCTGGCTGATGGCTCCCTAAGCGGGGGCGTCGGCCAGGGCGGCCACGTAGCGCCCCACCTGCAGATCCACCCCGGTGATCGCCGTGCCCACCACCACGGCATCGGCCCCGAGGTCCAGAGCTCGGCGGGCGTCTAGCGACGAAGCGATGCCGCCTTCACAGATCAATGGCACAGCTGCAGGCAGTTGGGCCCGCAGGCTGGGCAGCAGATCCCAAGCCGGTGGGGGACAGGCGCTGGTGGCTTCGGTGTAGCCATAGAGGGTGGTGCCCACCCAGGCGCACCCCAACTGGGCCGCCCGCAGACCATTCGCCAAGCTGTCGCAATCGGCCATCACGGGGGCTCCAAGATCGCGACTGGCCCTGCCCACCAGCTCTTCGAGGGTTTCACCGCCGGGGCGATCGCGCTCGGTGGCATCGATGGCCACCACATCGGCCCCGGCGCCCCACACGGCCCGGATCTCCTCCCAGCCCGGGGTGATGTACACCGAACTGCCTGGGTAAGTGCGCTTCCAAAGCC
>CAYFKI010000170.1:0-3547 GCA_964343525.1 uncultured Cyanobium sp. | reverse complement strand
GCTGGGGTGGCGTTGGGCTTGGGCACTCCGGTTTGGCTGGCTGGTTTTTGGGCCACAGGCGCTTGCGTGGCTGCAAACGTTTTCCAGCGCACGGGGGTGACGGGGCCAAGCGGCGTTGGTTGGGCGCTGCCGATCTGAACCCGCACCAGATCTGGCCGGCCGGCTAACACCTTCAGCCCTTGGGCCAGGGGGAAGGGGCGACGGCCCCGGAAGTCCCCGCGGAAGAGGGGCTTATCAGCGAGGGTGCGCACCTCAAGCCAGCTGCCCGTTGGGCTGCTCAGGGTGAGGGTGGTGGCTTGGAGAGCCTTGGCTTCGGCCAGGGCCTTGGCCGCCGCCTCGCGGGCTGCCTTTTCTTGTTTGGCCTTGAGCACCAGGGCGGCTTGGCGGGCGATGGCCTGTTGCCGCAACCGCTCTTGTTGTTGGTGCCACTGCCATTGCTGCCAAAGCACCGTGCCGCCTGCAGCGATGCCACAGACCAGGGCCACGCTCGCCAGTGCCCGCAGGGCACCCTTGCCGGCCGATGGGGTGCGGGGGCTCGGCGATGGGGCCCCCGAGGGTGCTTCGGTTGGTGTGTTGGCGCTCGGCGCCGGGGGGGCGAACTTGAGCTCGCTCAGGTTGATGGCCTTGGGGCTGAAGTCTCCGCTCTGGCGCAGAGTCGCGATTTCGGCATCGATCGAGATGCCCAGGCTTTCGGCCACCCGCCGCGCCTGGGCAATCACAAACACCGGCTCCGGCAATTTGCTGGGGTCGCCCGCCTCCAAGGCGGAGAGCTGCTCGAGCCCCATGTTCAACCGAGCGGCCAAGGCGCCAATGCTCAGACCTTCGGCCTGGCGGGCCTGGCTGAGGGTTTGACCGAGGTGGAGCAGGGCAGGCGGGGAACTGTCGGTCACCGGGTCAGGGATTGGGCAGGCAGCAGCCACTGGCCCAATTAACTACAGCGATTGTGCCCCAATTTTTGGCTTTTGGGGATAGCGAAGCATGAAATGTTGCTTGGCGCGCAGAACCTGGCTCCAGGGCTCCCGAAGGTCAGGGCCTGGCAAAAGGGGTCTGAAACATGGGCGATACTGGATTCGAACCAGTGACCCCTTCCGTGTGAAGGAAGTGCGCTACCGCTGTGCTAATCGCCCGCACCGCGCCACCTTAAAACACCACCGGTCCCTCCCCTCCACGCCCTGCAGGCCCTGGCCCTTGATCAGCCACGATGGGGCCCAGATCCGCCCCGCCCGGGCTTGTCCAGGAGGCCATGCCACCCGACCCCAGCGATTTCACGCCTAGCGATCCGTCAGCCCCTCACCCCCTCACCGGGGATCCCTTGGATGTGCTGATCGTGGGTGGGGGCGTGTGTGGCACGGCGCTGCTGTTCGAGCTGGCGCGCTACACCGATCTGGGTCGGGTCGCCCTGGTGGAGCGCTACGACCAACTCGCCCAGGTCAACTCCAAGGCCACCAACAACAGCCAAACGATTCACTGCGGCGACATCGAGACCAACTACACCCTGGAGAAGGCCGTCCGGGTGAAGCGAACGGCCGAGATGATCGTTCACTACGCCGACCTGCTCGATCCCGCCACCCGGGAACGCTGCGTGTTCCGCACGCCCAAGATGGTGCTCGGGGTGGGCGCCAAGGAGTGTGCCTTTCTGCGCCAGCGCTTTGAGCAGTTCTCCCCCCACTTCCCGGCGATGGAGCTGCTGGAGAAGGAGGCGATTGCCGAGTGGGAGCCCAATGTGGCGTTGGAGCAGGGCAAGCCCCGCGCTGAGGAACTGGTGGCCATTGGCATCCGGCGCACCTACACGGCGGTGGATTACGAGGCTTTGTCGGCATCGTTTGTGGCCCAGGCCCAGGCCGCCGTGGCGGGCAGTGGCCGCCAGTTGATGCTCCAGATGGGCACCAAGGTGACGGAAATCCGGCCCGAGGGAGAGGGGTATGCGGTCACGATCCGTCCCACCGCGGGCGGGCCAAGCCGTGCGCTGTTGGCCCGGCATGTGGTGGTGAATGCCGGTGCCCACAGCCTTTTAATGGCGCAGCAGATGGGATTTGGCCTCGAGTATTCCTGCCTGCCCGTGGCCGGGAGCTTTTACTTCGCGCCCGATTCGCTGCAGGGCAAGGTTTACACCGTTCAAAACGACAAGCTGCCGTTTGCCGCCATCCACGGGGATCCCGATGTGCGCGCTCCGGGCAAAACCCGTTTTGGCCCCACAGCCCTGCTGCTGCCCCTGTTGGAGCGCTACAAGCCGGCGTCGTTTTGGGAGTTTCTGAAGGTGTTGCGGCTGGATTGGGCCGTGCTGGCGGTGTTTTGGCAGTTGCTGCGGATCGCCGACATTCGCAACTACATCCTCAAGAATCTGCTGTTTGAGGTGCCCTGGCTGCGCCGCCGTCTGTTTTTGGCCGATGCCCGCAAAATCGTGCCCGGCATGGCCCTGGCCGACCTCAGCTTTGCCGAGGGCTATGGCGGGGTGCGCCCCCAGTTGATCAACAAGCAGGAACGCAAGCTGATGCTCGGCGAGGCCAGCATTCGCCCCCTACCGGGCCTGGTGTTCAACGTGACCCCCTCCCCTGGAGGCACCTGCTGTCTGGGCAATGCGGCAACGGATGTGGCGGCGATTGCCGAGCGCTTGGGCTGCCGGTTCGATCGCGGCCGGCTGGAGCGCGAGCTTTACGGCGACACTTCCCAGCCCATTGGCACTGGGGCGTGACCTGCCCCCTAGATCCCGCCGCGAAACAGGTGGTTGTGGCTGGCTGAGTAGAGCTTGGAGCGGGCGCCAGCCGGTGCGGCGAGGGCCGGGCTCACCACATACAGGGTGGTGCGAATCAAGTTCCTTTGTTGGCTCACCTGGGCCATCTGCTCCAGGGGAACCACGCTGAGCCATTGGTCGGGCCAGCTCACCCGATAGCCGATCGCCACGGGGGTGTCGGGCGGGTAGTGCTCCAGCAGTTGGCTTTGCACTTCCTCCACATGGCGGGCGCTGAGATAGAGGCAAAGGGAGGCCTGCAGGGCGGCCAGATGGGCAATGGATTCCCGCTCGGGCACCCCGGTACGGCCACCGGCGCGGCTGAGCACAATCGTTTGCACCAGGCCAGGGATGGTGAGTTCGCTCTGCAGGGCGGATGCGGTGGCCTGGTAGGCGCTGAGGCCTGGCACCACCTCCACCGCGATGTCGGCATCGGCCAGGCGGCAAATTTGTTCGTTGATCGCGCCATAAAGGCAGGGATCGCCATCGTGGAGGCGCACCACCCGTTTGCCCTCCTGGGCCCGTTCCATCACCACCGCCAGCACCTCCTCCAGGGTGAGGGTGCTGGTGCGGATGGATTCACACCCGGCCGGCGCCAGGGCGGCAATCTGCGGATTGATCAGCGAATCGGTCCACACGAGCACATCCGCCTGCTCGATCACGCGCAGGGCGCGCAGGGTGAGCAAATCCAAGGCGCCTGGGCCCGCTCCCACGATCCACACCTGGGCTTTGGCGCTTGGTGTCGATGCGGACATGGTGGGGCTCAGGGGATGGGGATCCGGACGTGGAATCTGGGACAGGTGCTGGCAGGTGGGGCCG
>CAYFKI010000169.1:0-3558 GCA_964343525.1 uncultured Cyanobium sp. | reverse complement strand
CCGCTGGCGCCAGCGGGCGTGACGGCCATGGCCAAGCCGAATCACCAGCTGAGCCTCGAGGGCCTGAGCACGGATTAAGGGCCGAATCCTGAAGCAAAACGGAAGAATGGCCGCTTCCGGGGCTTGAGCAGGCCGGTTGGGCGGCTTTTTTGTTGGAAATGCAGCCAGTCGCACCTTCCCGAGGCCCTTGGAGGCTGTAATAAGGGTGGGTCTTGTCGCGTCGGAGCTGCCCCTATTGGTTGTAGCGACTGCACTCTCAACCCCCATCGAGTTGATGGCGGCCCAGGTTGATTGCGACGTGCTCACCCTGCCTACGGGCGCCAAGGTGTTCACCCGGGGCTCCGTGGCTGATTCGATTTATGCCGTGCGACGGGGCATCGTTGAGGTGGTGGGCGAGGGTGGCGAAAAGCTTTGCTACCGCCCCGGAGAGTTGTTCAGCTACCAGGACATCGTCTGGTTTGACGGCATCTACCGCAATGAGGCGGTGGCCCGCACGCCGGTGGAAATTTTGCGGCTGGATCGTCTGCGCTTTTTGAACCTGTTGCACAACCACCCCACCCTGGCGGTGCTGTTGATCAGCCAGCAACACGAACGGCTGCGGGAACAGCGCACCAGCGGCACCTGTTGCTACTGAGCGCCTGGGTTCTCAGGTGCTGAGAGCCCGCTCCACAAAGGCCGGAATGGCGTCAAAGGCCCCACGCTGCCAGCGGGGGCTCCAGATCTCACAGCCACCGGCGATGGCCGCGGCACGGGCTTCGTTGGGCTCCAGGTAGCGGCGGCCGTCGGTGGCGGCGAAGGTCCAGCTCCACCAGCCGCTTGGGTACATCGGCACCCAGCCATAGAGCGGATCGGCGTGGCCGAACACCTCCCGGATCAGCCGCACAGTGTCGATGTGCACCTGGCGGAAGGCCTCCGGCGATTCGCTTTGGGTGGCAAACACGCCACCGGGTTTGAGGATGCGGCGGCACTGGCTGAAGAAGGCCCGGTTGAACAGTCCTTCAGCAGGGCCTGCCGGATCGGAGCCATCGACGATCACCACGTCGTAGCTGGCATCGGCTGCTTCGCTGGCCCAGGCAATGCCATCGCCCACGGTGAGGTGGAAGCGGGGATCGCTCCAGCAGCTGCCGCCGATCGCGGGCAGATAGCGCTGGCTCCACTCCACCACCAGGCCGTCGATTTCCACCAGGTCGAGGTGCTGCACCCCGGTGTGGCGCAGGCATTCCCGGGCGGTGCCCCCATCGCCCCCGCCGATTACCAGCACCCGTTCAATGCGCTCGGCACCGCAGAGCGCCGGATGCACGATTGCTTCGTGGTAGTGCCGTTCCTGGCGCTCGGCGGTCATCCAACAGCCATCGAGCAACAACCCTTTGCCGTAGCGCTGGCTGTCGATGATCGTCACCGTTTGGAAGGGGGATTGGTGTTCCGCTATCACCGTGCCTTCCAGGCCGTAGCGCACCCCGTCGAAGGTTTCATCAATCCAGCCTGAGGCTGGGCAGGACCCGCCCGGGCCGGTGCTTGCTTGGTCGGGAGAGGACTGGCTGCTGCTGCTCTCGGCCATGGGTGCGGGGAGGCTGGATCCAGATTTGCGCATCGCCGGTGTGCGCCCCGACACCGCTTGCCATGACAGGCTCGGCTTCGGGAGGTCCTGGGGATGGCTGGCGCACACGCCACACCGGATTTGCAGGTGGCGGTGCCAGGCCGGCTGCCCGTGCGGATCCCGGCGGCGGAGTTGCGTTGGCGCTTTTCGCGCTCCTCGGGTCCGGGTGGTCAGAACGTGAACACCACCGATTCGCGGGTGGAGCTGGTGTGGGATCTGGCGGCCACTGGGGCCCTATCACCGGTGCTGCAGGCCCGGGCCCTGCGCAGGCTGGAGGCGCAACTGGTGGAGGGCTGCGTGGTGATCGCGGCTAGCGAGCACCGCTCCCAGTGGCAGAACCGCGTGGCTGCCCAGCGTCGCCTGGTGCGGCTGTTGGAGGAAGCCCTCAAGCCGCCACCGCCGCCCCGGCGCCCGACCCGGCCCACGCGGGGTTCGGTGGAGCGTCGGCTGGCGGCCAAGCAGCGCCGCAGTGCGATCAAGGGCCAGCGCCAGGGTCGCCCTCAGTTGCCGGAGGATTGAGCTCCAGCCCTGCCATCCGTTTCAGCCCGAATCTGGGCCTTGGCCTGTTGCCAGAGCCCTTCCAGCTCCCGGATGCTCCGGCCTTGCAGGTCGCCCCCGAGGGCCGCTTCCACCCGGGAGAAGCGATCCAGGAAGCGCCGGTTGGTGCCGGCTAGGCCCTCCTCGGGGTCGATGCCGCACCAGCGGGCCACATTCACCAGGGTGAACAGCAGATCGCCCAGCTCTTCTTGGGCGTGGGCCTTCTCACCGCTGGCCTGGGCTTCGAGCACCGCCTCCTTGAGCTCCTCCAGCTCTTCGTGCACCTTGCCCCACACGCCGGCCAGGTCGTCCCATTCGAAGCCGGCCGCCGCAGCTTTTTTGGAGATCGTCATCGCCCCCGCCAGGGCGCCCTGGCCCCGCACCTTGCCGGCCAAGCGCTCGCTCAAGGGGCTGGCAGACACAGCGCTCCCCTCCCGTTCTGCCCGCTCCCCCGCCTTGATCGCCTCCCAGCTGGCTTTGACCGTGGCGCTGTCTGTGGCGCTGTCGGCGGCATCGCCATCCGCGAACACATGGGGGTGGCGGCGGACCAGCTTGGCGCTGATGCCGCTGGCGATCTGGGCGAGGTCAAAGCGGCCTTGTTCGCTGGCGATCTGGGCATGCAGCACCACCTGGAGCAGCAGATCGCCCAGTTCCTCGGCCAGGTGGGCATCGTCGCCATGGCGGATGGCATCGGCCACCTCGTGGGCCTCCTCGAGCACGTAGGGCACCAGGGAGCGGTGGGTTTGCTCCAGGTCCCAGGGGCATCCGGTGTCGGGATCCCGCAGGCGCCCCACGACCGCGACCAGCTCGACCATGGCTTCGAGGGTGGGGCTGGAAGCTGCGGCGCTTGCCATGGGGCTTAACGGGCCAGGGGCATCCACGTTGTCATTGCTGGTGGCGCTTAGCGGTGGCGATTCCGTCTGCGGCCGTGCCGGGCGCGTAGGAGGCGCGGCAGTTTGGGCATTGGATCGCCGTCCTGGATGAGGTGCAGCCAGCAGCTGGCCTCCAGGCCGACCAGGGCCGTGATCACCAGGGGTTGGTGCTGCTGAGAGAGCTGGAGCCCCGCCTCCCACAACTGGGCTGGATGAGGGGCCCCCAGCGGCCGCGCCAGCAGACAAAACCCCAGCAGCAACCCCATCAGATAGAGCAGCCTGCCGGCGGTACCGATGAGCGGTGTGTGGGAGACCAGGGATCGGTGCCGCAGTAGGCGCCGGTAGGGCCACCACAGCAGCCGTAGGGGGCCCCAGCGGTTGCTGGCGTTGGAGCGGGTATCGAGGTCGGGGGAGAGCAGCAGCCCACCCACCAGGAACGCCGTGGCGGCCGTGATCACCCCAGCCCACCCAAGCCAGGGCCACCACAGCAGGGCAAAGGGCAGGGCCAGGAGCCGGGTGGCCCGGTCGTGGGCGCGTCCACTGGCCAAGGTT
>CAYFKI010000168.1:0-3564 GCA_964343525.1 uncultured Cyanobium sp. | reverse complement strand
TTCCATGGCGGGGAGGCAGCCCACCGCAGCCTGGGCTGGCTGGATCCAGCCAGCCGGGACCCGATTCGGAGCACCACCCGCTGGCTGGCCGCGGTGGTGGGTGGAGGGTTTGTGCTGGTGACCCTGGTGCTGGCTGCGCAGGGGGGACGATGAGCCACGGTTCTGCAGGCTTGCCGGATCCCCGGATTCCTTCCGGCCCGATCGCCGATGGCTGGAGCCGTACCCGCAAGGAGCTGCCGCTGATCAGCCCCCTGCGTAAGCGCCAGTTGCAGATCTTGGTGGTGGGGAGTGGCCTGGCCGGGGCCTCCGCCGCGGCCACCCTGGCGGAGCAGGGTTACCGCGTGCGGCTGGTGACCTTCCACGACAGCCCGCGCCGGGCCCATTCGGTGGCAGCCCAGGGGGGCATCAATGCGGCCAAGAACTACGCCAACGATGGCGACAGCATTGCCCGCCTGTTTGCGGACACCGTCAAGGGTGGCGATTTTCGAGCCCGGGAGGCCGGCTGCCATCGCCTGGCGGAAATCAGCAGCGCGATCATCGACCACTGTGTGGCCCAGGGGGTGCCCTTCGCCCGCGAGTACGGCGGCACCTTGGCTAACCGCAATTTCGGTGGCTCCCTGGTCAGCCGCACCTTTTATGCCCGCGGTCAGACCGGCCAGCAACTGCTCTATGGCGCCTACCAGGCGCTGATGCGCCAGGTGGCGGCTGGCCAGGTGGAGTTACTCCCCCGGCGCGACATGCTGGAGCTGATCACGGTGGATGGGGTGGCCCGCGGCATTGTTTGCCGCCACCTGCTCACCGGTGCGCTGGAAACCCACACGGCCCATGCCGTGCTGCTGGCGAGTGGTGGTTACACCAACGTCTACTACCTCTCCACCAACGCCCTGAAATCCAATGCCAGTGCCATCTGGGCGGCCCACCGGCAGGGGGCGTTGTTTGCTAATCCCTGCTTCACCCAAATCCATCCCACCTGCATCCCCAGCGGCGACGTCTACCAAAGCAAGCTCACGCTGATGAGTGAGAGCCTGCGCAACGACGGCCGCATCTGGTTGCCCGCCAAGCCCAACGACACCAGGGCCGCCGCCGAGATTCCTGAGGAGGAGCGGGATTACTTCCTCGAGCGGGCGTACCCCGCCTACGGCAACATGGTGCCTCGGGATGTGGCCTCGCGCCGGGCGAGGGAGCTCTGCCGCGCCGGCCATGGGGTGGGTCCGGGCGGCCGCTCGGTGTATCTGGATTTCAGCGCCGCCATCGCCGATCTGGGCCGCGACACGATGGAGGCGCGCTACGGCAACTTGTTTGCGATGTATGAGCGCATCACGGGCGATGACCCGATGGCGGTGCCGATGCGCATCTATCCGGCTCCCCACTACACGATGGGCGGCCTCTGGGTCGACTACCACCTGATGAGTTCGATTCCCGGATTGTTTGTGTTGGGGGAGGCCAACTTCTCTGAACACGGTGCCAACCGCCTCGGCGCCAGCGCCTTGATGCAAGGACTCGCCGATGGCTACTTCATCGCGCCGGCCACGGTGACCGCTTGGTTGGCCGGCCAGCCCAATCCCGTGGTCACCGCCGACCATCCCGCCTGCCGCCAGGCGGTGGCGCGCGCCGAGGCCCGGGTCGATCTCTTGCTGGCTGCCCGCGGTAACCAGCCGGTGGACACGTTCCACCGGGAACTGGGGCATCTGATGATTGAGCACTGCGGCATCAGCCGTTGTGCCGAGGGTTTGCAGCAGGGTCTGCAGCAGGTGGCTGCCCTGGAAGCCCGCTTTTACAGCGAAGGGCGGGTGCCGGGTGAGCGGCTTGGCCCCAATGGCGAACTCGAGAAAGCCCTGCGGCTGGCGGATTTCTTCCAGTTGGCCCAGTTGATGCTGCGGGATGCCCTGGCGCGCGAAGAATCCTGTGGGGCCCATTTCCGCGAAGAACACCAAACCGCTGATGGTGAAGCCCTTCGCGATGATCAGGCTTTCGCCCACATTGCGGCCTGGGAGCACCGGCCGAATCCTGAGGCCGCAGGCGGGCCCACCGCCCTGGCTCCCCTGCGCCACAGTGAGCCCTTGCACTTCAGTTTGCTCCAACCCAGTCGCCGTAACTACCGCTAACGGCACCCCTGCCTGTTGTTTTCGCCCATTCGTCCATGGCTGCCACCCTCTCGCTCAATTTGCGGATCTGGCGCCAGGCCAGTGGCGAGAGTGCTGGCGCCTATGGCCACTACCGGCTGGAGCAGGTTTCGGTGGACCTCTCCTTACTGGAAGCGCTGGATCGTCTCAACGAGCAGTTGATTGGCTCGGGTGAGCGTCCGATCAGCTTTGACCACGATTGCCGCGAAGGCATCTGTGGCAGCTGCGGTTTTCTGGTGAATGGCCAGGCCCATGGTCCCCAGCGGGCAACCACGGTGTGCCAGCTCTATCTGCGTCAGTTTCGCGATGGCGACACCCTGGTGCTGGAACCTTGGCGGGCCAAGGCCTTCCCCCTGATTGAGGATCTGGCGGTGGAGCGCGCCAGCTTGGATCAGCTGATTGCCGCCGGTGGCTACTGCTCGGTGAACACGGGCAGTGCGCCGGATGCCAATGCGATCTTGATTGGCAAAGAGCAGGCGGCATCCGCCTTTGATACGGCAACCTGCATTGGCTGTGGGGCCTGCGTGGCGAGCTGCCGCAATGCATCCGCCAGCTTGTTTGTGGCTGCCAAGTTGGCCCATTTGGCCCAGCTGCCCCAGGGGCAGCCCGAGCGCCGTCGCCGGAGCGTGGCGATGCAGGAGGCCATGGCCCAGCAGGGTTTCGGCAGCTGCAGCAACAACCTCGAATGCGAGGCGGTGTGCCCCAAGGAGATTTCCGCCGACTGGATCAGCTGGATGCGCCGCGAACGTTGGCATCGGCCCCGCTGAAGGCGCGGCCATCGGCCTCGAGAAAGCGCTGTAGGAAGCGCTCGAGCGGCATGGGCCCGCAGCGGCGTTGCCAGCCCCAGGCACCGGGATAACGGCGCCAGCAGGCCACATGCAAACGCCGCGGTGGCTTGGAGGCCAGCCGAAGTTGGTAGTGGTAGCTGACTCGCGGGTTGGAAGCGTTGTTGCTGCCGTAATGGCTCAGATGCTTGAGCAAGGCGGCCGGCGGATCGCCATGGTCTTTGCAGCGCTTGAGCGCCTGGGCCAGGAGTAGGGCTACCGCAGCCGGCCAGCCATCGTCGAAGACGACGTTGGCATCAGCTCCGCCATTGGCGAAGCCAACGCAGGTGATCAGGGCTCGCGCGGGGCCACTGGGAGTTGGGAGCACAGAGCGGTCGAGCAACCACTCCCTGGTGCCACCACTGTCTCAGCTCAGGCCGGCCTGCTCGAGTTGATCGGCCAGGGCCAGGCACCGGTCCATTTCCTCCCAGAGCAACGCACGACGGCTGCCATGCACCGCATAGGAGCGATGGTGCAGATCGCGGGCCTGGTAGCGCAAGGCATCGCGAATCCGCCGCCAGTCATCGCCTGTCAGGGCTGGATCCATGGCACACCCTCAGGGGGAAAGGCCGCAGCCTTCAGCCAACCGTGGCCATGTGGCGCATCAGATCGATGCA
>CAYFKI010000167.1:3327-3610 GCA_964343525.1 uncultured Cyanobium sp. | reverse complement strand
CAGCACCGGATCGGCTAGATCGCGCAGCTTGATCCAGTAGCTGGGCAGAAAACCAAGATAAAAGAGGCCAAACACCGACGCGGCGATGTCGGCGATGGTGCCCGTGACCGGCTGAAGCAGCAACCAGCCACAGATCACCGCACCGGAGGCCGGCAGGATCGCTGCGGCCACATCGCCGGAAAACCAGTGCCCGCCACTGCCGCCGCTGGCGGCCTGGGTGGAGATCAGGAGCAACTGCACCGCCACCAGGGTGGTTTTGGTGGCCGGCCGGATCCCCTTGAAC
>CAYFKI010000167.1:0-3317 GCA_964343525.1 uncultured Cyanobium sp. | reverse complement strand
TTGAAGGGGTTCCGGCTGGCCGCCAAAACCACTCTGGTGGCGGGGCGGATGCCCTTGAACTGGGCCATGCGGAAGAACTCCAGCAGCCCCAGATGCACGATCACGCCTACCGCAGCGGTGAACCACCAACCGCCAAGCATCACCACCACAAAGCCAAAGCCGCCTGCCGCCCAACCACTGAGCAAGCGCGAAAGGGGGGTGGCCGTCCGCGGCTTGCCAGGTCCCGTTGCAAGAGGGGGCACGGTCAACGTTCTGCGGCGATCAAAAACAGCGGTTCGGCGGCGGCCAGCTTGGCCTGACTACCCCGCCGCTGCATCCGGTGCACCGTGGCCTGCACCACCTGCACATCGCGGGCCTGCAACTGGCCCAAGGTGTCGGTGGCATCCACCAAGCCTTCCAGGCTGGCGGTGCTGATCACCAGCCGCCCCTCGGCCGTCAGGGCCTCCCAGACAGCCAGCAACACATCGCCAAGGGGGCGCCCCACCTCCAGCAACACCCGATCGGGATGGGCCGGCAACTGGATGAGATCGTCGGGGGCCTGACCGGCGTGGATGTGCAGATTGGCGATTCCCAATCGCTGGCGGTTCTGCTTCAGCAGCCGAATGGCATCGGGGTCCCGCTCAAGGGTGTGCACCTGACCCTGGGGCATCAGCCGGGCAATTTCCAGGGCCAGGGCCCCCGTGCCACCGCCCACATCCCACACCAGGGAATCCACGCGTGGCCGCAAATGGGCGAGCAGCATCACCCGCAGCTCCATCGGAGTGGGGCTGAATCCTGGGGCGTGCTCAAAGACCCCATCCGGCAATCCCGGGGTCACGAAGTCCCACTGGAAGGCCCGGGCCAACGGATCCGGATCAGCGCCCGGTGTTGAATTTGGCCCCACCTGCTGCATCGGCTCTAGGTGGCCACAACCTTCACCGTATCAGCGATCTGGCCCGGCCAAAGCCGCTGTTGATCGACCAGCCACTGGGCCCGATCCGCATCGATGCGCTCCCCAGGTACCAGCAACGGAATGCCGGGGGGATAGGGGCAGAGGGGTTCAGCCGCGATGCAACCGGCCGCCTCAGCCAACGGCACCGACCGCGATGGGGCCCGCCAGGCCTGGCCTAGGGCCATCTCCGGCGCCGCCACCAGGGGAATGGGCGGGGCACTGAAGGGCGATAGCGGCGCCCCGCCAAGCGCCCGGCGCAGGGCCTGCAGTTGGCGCGGCAAACGCCACCCAACACCCCATGGGGGCACCTCCCCCAGGCAAAAGGTGAGCGTGCCGGGCTCGGGCAACTCGGCAATCACCCCCCGCTCCAGCAACCAGGCATCCGCCTCCAGGCCAGAGATGCCCATCGCCGCGGTGTGGAGCACGAGCCGCAGGGGGTCCTGGTTGGCCACCAGGGGCAACGCCACCTGCTGGCAGCGAAGCCGCAGCCGCCTCGCCACCTTCAGGGCCGTCAGGTGGCGACGCTGGCCAGCGCGGCTGAAGAGCTGGCGCAGGGCCGCCTGGGCCGATGCGAGCAAAAGGGCGCTGGGGCTGGAGGTTTGCAGCCACAGCAGCGCCCGCTCCACCGCTTCAGGAGCCACCCGCTCCCCCTGCAGGCCAAGCACGGCCGTCTGGGCGAGGCCCCCGCCGGCTTTCTGGCAGGAGAGCACCACCAGATCCGCTCCGGCGGCGAGGGCTTCACCGCGGCCGTGGGCCTGGTCCACCAGCACCGGTAGACCGGCGCCATGGGCCACCGCCACCAGATCCACCAGGGGACTGGCCAAACCCTGGTAGCTCGGATCCACCAACACCACCGCCGCCAGGGGCCCCCTTGTCTGGGCCGCCGCGATCACCTGCTGCAGGTGGTCGGGCGTGGGGGGAAGCCAAAGCCCGGTGGCGGCATCGAAGGGCAAATCAAACAGCACGGGCACCAGATCGCCCAGCACACAGCCATGCAGCAGGGAGCGGTGCAAATTGCGGGGCAGCAATACCCGCGCCCCTGGAGGAGCAAGGGCCAACAGGGCCACCTGGAGCAGGCCACTGGCGCCATTCACGCCAAACCAGCAACGGCTGGCCCCGAGGCTGGCGGCGCAGTTGCGCTGGGCCTCACCGACCCAGCCGTCCTCCAGCAGCGGGCCACCCACCTCGGGCAACTCCGGCAGATCCCAGGAGCCCGGAGGCCTGCGCAGCAGACGGCGCAACTCAGGCGCCAGACCCCGGCCACGGCCATGGGCTGGTAGGTGCAACCACAAGCTCATCGCCAGCTCTCCCCACGCCGATCCGTGGTTGGCCGGCGAGCGTTTCTAGAGTCTGCGCCTTCTCGGGCCTTGGCAGCAGTGAGCACCTATTCCCCAGGGAAGGATCTGCGTTGGTTGCTGCTGCGCCCCTGGATTTTGGCCACCCGCCTCAGCCAGGTGCTGTGGCAGCTGGGCGGCTTGGTGCTGGCGCTGGTGGTGCAGGGCAACAGTTCCAACCCCCAGGTGCAACAACGGCTCGCCGAGCGCATCCGGCTCACGCTCACCGAGCTGGGCCCCTGTTTCATCAAGGTGGGCCAGGCCCTCTCCACCCGGCCCGATCTGGTGCGCCGCGACTGGCTGGACCAACTCACCCAACTGCAGGACAACCTCCCCCCCTTCCCCCACGCGGTCGCCCTGGCCACGATTGAGCAGGAGCTGGGGGCTCCCGCCGAGCAACTGTTTGAGAGCTTTCCCAACTACCCGGTGGCGGCCGCCAGCCTGGGGCAGGTGTACAAAGCCGAGCTCACCCCTGGCCACTGGGTGGCGGTGAAGGTGCAGCGGCCCAACCTCCCCTACCTGCTGCGGCGGGATCTGGTGATCATTCGCCTACTGGCGGTGACCGTGGCCCCGTTGCTGCCCTTGAACCTGGGGTTTGGCCTGGGCGACATCATCGATGAATTCGGCCGTTCCCTGTTCGAAGAAATCGACTACCGGCAAGAGGCTGCCAATGCCGAGCGCTTCGCGGCCCTGTTCGCCAACCATCCGGAGGTCACCGTGCCCCGGGTGGAGCGCCTGCTCTCAGCCGAACGGGTGCTCACCACCAGCTGGATCAACGGCACCAAGCTGCAGGAGCGCCAAACCCTCGAAGCCCAGCAGCTCGACCCCACGGCCCTGATCCGCACCGGCGTGATCTCGGGCCTGCAGCAGTTACTGGAATTTGGCTACTTCCATGCCGACCCCCACCCCGGCAACTTGTTTGCCCTTCCCGGCAAAACCGGGGAGCTGGGCCATGTGGCCTATGTGGATTTCGGGATGATGGATTCGATCAGCGATTCCGACCGGCTCACCCTCACCGGGGCCGTGGTGCA
This sequence comes from uncultured Cyanobium sp., assembly GCA_964343525.1. GTDB lineage: Bacteria > Cyanobacteriota > Cyanobacteriia > PCC-6307 > Cyanobiaceae > Cyanobium_A. The sequence continues at coordinate 21 of CAYFKI010000167.1, read as the reverse complement.
CCTGATCAACCGCGACTTCCG
>CAYFKI010000166.1:0-3699 GCA_964343525.1 uncultured Cyanobium sp. | reverse complement strand
GTGCCGAGCACCTTGCCCAGTTCCAGGTCACTGGGGATGAACACACAGCACTCCAAGCCCGCATGGGCGGCGATGGCAGCAGTGGAGTTGGCCAGGTTGCCGGTGGAGGCGCAGCTCACGGTGGTGAAGCCGAGTTCGCGGGCCCGGGTGAGGGCCACCGACACCACACGGTCCTTGAACGAGAGCGTCGGCATGTTGACGCCGTCGTTCTTGATGTGGAGATTCTTGAGGCCCAGCCGCTTGGCCAGGTTGTTGGCCTTGAGCAGGGGGGTGAATCCGGTGCCCACATCGATGGGGTCGCCCTCGATCGGCAGGAAATCCCGGTAACGCCAGATCGAGGCGGGCCCTGCTTCGATCGTGGCCCGGCTCACCTTGTTGCGGATGGCCTCGTAGTCGTAGACGACCTCGAGCGGGCCAAAACAAACGTCTTCGCACACGTGACGGGCTCCAGCCCCGTAGGGGTGGCCACATTCCTTGCAGCGCAGGCCCGTAAAGGTGGAGCGGGAGAGGGTTGCTGTCACGGTCAAGCCCAGCGATGCAGCGAGGCTAACAGCGCCTTTTGATGGTTCTTCTAATAGCCGACCCGGAGGATCGGGATAAGGTTGAGGGCGGGGCCCTTGCGCTGTGCTCAGCGCTGTCTAGCCTCAATCCCAGTAAGCCCCAGGGCGATCGCCGTGCCTGCCAGGTCGCACCGGAGCAGAGGTTGGCTGGGAGATTCACTTGGCGGTCGGCCGCCGGGTTCGAGTGCGGGTTTGTTGGCAGTGGCGGCCCTGGTGTTGGGCGTGGCTGTGGTGCTGCTCAGCTTGGCTTCGCGCCTGGTGATCGAGTGGCAGTGGTTTGGTGAATTCCAGGCCCAGGAGATGGTGCTCAGGCGCTGGCTGCTGCAGGTGGGGGCCTTTGTGTTGGTGATGGGGTTGGGCGTGCCCTTGCAGTTGATGCAGCTCCAGCGCTGTTGGCGGCTGCGGCTGGAGGCCCCCCGGAAGCAGCGTCCCGCTTCACCCCTGTTCCCCTGGCGGGGTTGGCCCCTGGTGGGGCTGTTGGCCCTGCTCGTTGTTTTGCTGGCAGGCGGCCTCACCTATCTGATGGTGCAGGCCCGCGACCTGATTGCGGCCCCCTTCAGTGGCCAGGTGATCACGGGCATTCCCGTGCTCGCCGATCTGCCGCCGTGGTTGCTGGTGGGCTTGGCGGCTGGCCTGCTGCTCCCCCTCCTGCGCTGGCCCCTCACGACCCTGCGCATTGCCCTGGCGGCAGCCCTCGCTGGTTCTGCCACGGCGTTGGCCCGCGGCTGGAGTTTGTGGCTGCCGGCCCTGCTGGCGGTGCCCTTCGGCCAGGCGGATCCCCTGACGGGGTTGGATCTGAGCTTCACGGTGTTGCAGCTGCCAGCGTTGCGGCTGCTGCTGAGTGTGGTGTTGGCCCAGGCGATGGTGGGCCTGGCGGGCTGCCTGTGGCTCACCTTCACCGAAGGCACCACCTTGAGTGAGCTGGCCTTTGTGGGCTTGAGCCGCGCCCAACAGCAGGTGCTGCAGCCCCAAATCGCCGTGATCGCCCTCATGGCGGCCTTTGGGGCGGCCCTGACGCCGTTTGCCCTGATGGTGGAGGGCCATGGCGTGGCTGGTGGGGCTGGGTTTGTGGATCTGCATGTGCGCCTGCCCCTGCGGATGTTGCTGGCCGTGCTGCTGGTGATTACGGCCATCGGCCTGTTGGTGCCCCTGCCAAGGGGCTGGCTGCGGCGGGGCATCTTGTTGCCCCTGGCATCCGCGGCTGCTCTGGTGCCAATCACCGAATGGTTGGTGGCCCCCACGATCCAGCGCCTGGTGGTGCAGCCCAGGGAACTGGAGATGGAGGCCCCCTACATCGCCCGCAGTATTCGGGCCACCCGGGCGGCCTTTGGCCTCGATGCCATGACCACCAAGGTGTTGGAGCCCCGCCAAAACCTCACCGCCGCGGATCTGGCCCAGGCCCGCGGCACGATCTCCAACATCCGGCTTTGGGATAGCCAGCCCTTGCTGGCCACCAACCGCCAATTGCAGCAGCTGCGGCTGTACTACAGCTTCCCCTCGGCGGCGGTTGATCGCTATCCCTTGGTCAACGACACCCGCCTGCATGGGTCCCAGCAGGTGTTGATCTCCGCGCGGGAACTCGACACGGCTGCCCTGCCGAAGGCTTCGAGCACCTGGCTCAACCAGCACCTCGTGTTCACCCATGGCTATGGCTTCACGGTGTCGACCGTGAATGCCTCGGGACCCGATGGCCTGCCGCTGTATTTCGTGAAGGATCTGGGCCGGGGCGGCAAGGTGCAGGGGATACCCCAGTTGGGCATCAGCACCGAGCGGGCCCGGCAGGTGTTGCCCGTAGGGCGCCCCCGGCTCTACTTCTCCTCCGCCAAAGCCCCCTACGCGATCGCCCCCTCCCAGGTGCGGGAGTTCGATTACCCCGATGGAGATCTCAACGTCTATTCCCGCTACAGCGGCTATGCGGGAGTGCCGATTCGGGGGCCGCTGGAGCGGTTGTTGGCGGCGGCCTATTTGCAGGAGCCCCGCCTCTTGGCCACGGGCTCGCTCAACGCCAGCTCCCGGTTGTTGCTACGCCGGCAGGTGAATGACCGCCTGGGGGCCCTGCTGCCCTTTCTGCGTTTTGAAAGCCAGCCCTATCTGGTGACAGCCCAGGTGAAACATGCCGCCGGCTTTGATCCCAGCCAGCACCAGTACTGGATGTTGGATGGTTTCACCACCAGCCGCAGCTACCCCTACGCCGACCCCAATCCGGCGGGCATCCGCTACTTCCGCAATCCGGTGAAGGCGGTGGTGGATGCCTACAACGGCCGGGTGTGGCTGTATGTGAGCGATCCCAGCGATCCGATTCTGCGCACCTGGCGGCGGGCTTTCCCGGAGCTGTTCCGCCCCCTGGCTTCGATGCCCAAGGCCCTGCTGGCCCACATCCAGGTGCCCCAGAGCCAGTTCAACATCCAGGCGGAGCGCTTGCTGCGCTACCACGTCACCGACGTGCGCACCTTCTACAACGGCGACGACCTCTGGTCGATACCGCTGGAGATCTACGGATCCAGCAACACCCCCGTAAGGCCCTATCACGTGACCTTGCAGTTGCCCGGTCAGCAGAAACCTGAGTTTGTGCTGCTGCTGCCGTTTAGCCCCTTGCGCCGGGCCAACATGGTGGGCTGGCTGGCCGCCCGCAACGATCTGCCCAACTACGGCCAGGCGGCGCTGGTGCGTTTTCCCCAGCAGCGGCTCCTGCTCGGTCCCCAGCAGGTGTCGGCCCTGATCGAGCAAGACCCCGCCATCAGCTATCAATTTGGCCTCTGGAACCGGGTGGGTTCGCGGCTCATCCACGGCAATTTGTTGGTGCTGCCGGTGGGCAAGGGCTTGCTCTACGTCGAACCCATTTACCTCCAATCCAAAAACAACGAACTCCCAACCCTGGCGCGGGTGGTGGTGACCGATGGGGTGACCTTTGTGATGGAGCGGAACTTGCAGGATGCCCTGCAGCGGTTGGTGCGCCAGAAGGGGGGCGCGATCACCCCCGGCGAACCCGTGCCCTCCCCGTGAGGACGCTTCCAGGAAGCGCCCAATAAAAAAGGCCCCCGAAGGGGCCTTGTCTCAAGCCGCTATGGCCTAAAGCAACTATTGCCTCAAGCAGCCACGGCCGATTTGGGGTCGAGGGCGCCTTTGGCGTACAGGGCGG
>CAYFKI010000165.1:0-3703 GCA_964343525.1 uncultured Cyanobium sp. | reverse complement strand
CCCGCGATTCCTCATCGGGCACGTACACCTTGGCCTTGCTCTTGGTGAAGCTCAGGGCCCCTTGGGCGCCGCCCATGCCGCTGCGGCGGGCAAAGAACTGCAGCACCAGGATGAAGATCAGGGGCGGCACCACCCAGCTCAAGGCGGTGGTGATGAAGCTGGGGCGCTTGGGCGGAGCGGCGGCGAATTCCACCCCATGCTCTTCGAGCCGTTGGGGCAGGTCCATGTCGAAGATCGGCGTGGTGGCGAGCACCGAGGGCGCCCCCTCTTCGGCATTGCTGAGTTCGTAGCGGATCTGGTCTTGGGTGATGTAGGCCCGTTTGACGTTGTTGCCGTTCACCTGGTCGATAAACAGCGAGTAGGGCACCCGCGGCACCTGGTTGGCGGGGTTGGGCAGGAAGTTGCTGAACAGCAGCAGCACCCCAAAGCCGATCAGCAGCAGGTTGACCAAGCCAAAACGCCGGCTGGGGCGGTTGTCGTCCTGGCGGATCGCCATGGTGCGGCTGCTTAAGGTGCGCCCAAACTAGGGCCGCTCCAGCCGTTGCCGAACTGGCTCCGGGTTGGGAGAACCGAACGGCCTAGTTGCCTCTTATGTGTGGTCGTTTTGCCCTTGAGGCTCCCCTGGCTGCCGTTGCCGCCCAGCTCGACTGCCCCTTGCCCGCAGGCTTGGCCGCGCACTATGCCCCCCGCGACCTCGTGCAACCGGGCGAGCCGGTGCTGGCCTTGCGTCAGGAGCACGGGCGCCATGAAGCGGCCCTGATGCTGTGGGGGCTGGTGCCTGACTGGGTCAAGGACCCCCTGGCCCCAGGCCCCGATGGCAAGAGCCGGCCTCGCCCCTTCAACGCCCGCAGTGAGACGGTGAACGCGAAAGCCAGTTTTCGTGGCGCTTGGCGGCACCGGCGGTGTCTGATTCCGGCGACAGCCTTTTTTGAAAAAGGCCGCCGCATCGCCCCGGCATCGGAGGGGGTGTTTTGGCTGGCTGGCCTGTGGGAGCGCTGGATCGGGGCCGATGGCAGCGAACTCGAGAGCTGTTGCGTGCTCACCACCCGCCCCAATGCCTTGGTGGCGCCCTTGCATGAGCGCATGCCGGTGGTCGTGCCACCAGGCCTCGAGCAGCCCTGGCTCGCCCAGGTCGATGGGCCGGGCCTGCGGGCCCTCGAGCCCCTGCTCGAACCCTGGGATCCGGCTGGCTGGCTTGCCTTCCGGTTAGACCAGGCCCAGTTGAATCTGCCGTTGTGAGCCTGGAGCAACTCGATGCCTTTGTGGCGGCCGCCCGCACGACCCCGGAGCTCCAGGCCCGTCTTGAGCAGCCCTTGGAGCTGGACGAGTTTTTGTCCTTGGCCCGCGGCGCGGGTTATGCCGTGGAGGAAGCCGATGTGATCGCCGCGCAGGTGCGCGCGGAGCAGGCCCTGAGCGATGAGGAGCTGCAGCGGCGGGCAGGAGAGGACGCCCGCAAGCTGCGCAACTTTGTGTTGGCTTGATCGTGCCCCAACCGGAACGGGTCGCCGCCTACCCCAGGCCGCCTGAGCTGCGCGCGAGTGATGACGCCGTGCGGGTGGAGATCGGGGGGCAGGTGCTGTGCGACACCGTGGAAGCGGGCGGAACGGCTGGGCCACTGGCCATCTGGAAGGTGTGTGAGACCTTCCATCCGCCGACGGTCTACCTGCCGCCCCAGGCGATGAACCTTGCCTTGCTGGAGCCTGCGGCAGGCCGCAGCTTCTGTGAGTGGAAGGGCCTAGCTAGCTATTGCGATCTGGTGCTGCCAGCCGTTGGCGAGCAACCCAGCCGGCGGCTGCAGCGCGCCGTTTGGCAGTATCTGGATCCAACGCCGGCCTTTGCGCCGATCGCCGGCTGGTACGCCCTGTATCCGGGCTTGATGGATGCGGTGTGGCTGGCTGGTGAACGGGTGCTTCCCCAGCCCGGTGGTTTTTATGGCGGCTGGATTACGTCGCAGGTGGTGGGACCTTTTAAGGGCGATCCGCAGCACCCGCATCTGATCTAAGGCCCCATTGGGGCATGGCCTGCAGCTGCCAGAGCAGATCGAGGCCGAGCCGGCGGGGCTCTCCGGCCTGCCAGGGGGCGATTTGATCCATCTGGGTGAAGCCCAGCTCGCCAATGGGGGTGCGGGCCGCTTGGCCCCCCATCAGCTTGGGCGCTATCACGGCGGCGATCTCCTGCACGGCGCCTTCTTGGAGGGCCGCTGCGGCCAGTGCGGGGCCGCATTCCCAGAGCACCTGGTTGCAGCCCCGCTGGGCCAGTGCTTCCAGCAGGGCCTTGGGGGTGCAGCTGGCCAGTTCCACGGTTTCCAAGCCGGGATGGGCGGCGCTAATCGCAGCCAGGTGCGCGCGGGCCTCGGCGGAGGCCTCGGGGCCATGGGCCACCAGGGTGGGGGCGATCGATGGGTCCCAGAGCTGGGCCTCGCCAGGCAGATCCAGGCTGCGGCTGAGCACCACCCGCAGGGGCTCCGGGGTGCGCTTGCCGCGGCTGGTGAGCAGGGGGTTGTCGGCCCGCACAGTGCCGCCGCCCACGATCACCGCATCGCACCGGCTGCGTAGCTGGTGCACCCAGGTGCGGGCCTTGGGGCCGCTGATCCATTGGCTGACGCCGTTGCTCAAGGCGGTGCGGCCATCGAGGCTCATCGCCCACTTGAGCAGGCCCAGCGGGCGGCCGGTATGGATGCGGTGCACAAAGGCTCGGTTGAGGGCGCGGGCCTCGGCTTCACACACCCCCTGCAGCACCTCCAGGCCAGCGGCCTGGAGCCTGGCGATGCCGCCCCCTGCCACCTGGGGATTGGGATCGGCCATGGCCACCACCACCCGGCTGATCCCTGCGGCGATCACCGCCTCGCTGCAGGGCGGCGTGCGGCCGTGGTGGCAGCAGGGCTCGAGCGTCACCACCAAGGTGCCTCCCTGGGCCCGCTCTCCAGCCTGGCGCAGGGCCCCCACTTCGGCATGGGGCTCGCCGGCTTTGGCATGGAAGCCTTCGCCCACCCATTGGCCCGTGGCATCGAGCACCACGGCCCCCACCATCGGATTGGGGCTGGTGGCCCCCCGGCCCAGGGCGGCCAATTGCAGGGCCCGCTGCATCCAGGGCCGCCATGGCTGGTGCTCTGGGAACCCGGCCATTAGCCCGCTGCCGTGGGCAGGCTGCGCCACTCACCCACCACAAAGGGCGGCACCGGCAATTCCACAAACACCCCAGGCAGCACCAGGCGAAGCGGGCGGTTCTGGTGCAGATCGGCAATCAGCGGGGCCAGGTTGAATTCGGCGGCGGCGGCCCGGCCATCGGCCGCCAGGGCGGGGTTGGCGAGGGTCACGTCGTCGAGGTCCCAGTGGAGGCGACCGCTCTGCACCTGCAGGGCGGTGGGGTGATCGAGCCGCACCTTGCCGGGATAGCCCACGATCCGCAGCGTCAAGGGGCCACCCGGTGGTCCCTGGCGGTAGGCCACCACCTGCCAGCTCTGGTAATCCAGATCTCGCAGGCTCTCCAGGCTACGTACCACCGGCTGGCCGTTTTCATCGCTGTGGGCATGCACCTGGGCCAGGGCGGGGGTGGGCAGCCCCAGCCACAGCACCAGCGCCACCAGGGCCGTGAGCAACCAGGGGAACGGAGCTCTCATGGTTGGCGTGCTGCTCATGGTTGCCGGACTGGTCAAGGTTGGCGGGTTGCGCCGGGGATCGGCTGCCAGTTGGTGTGGGTGGCC
>CAYFKI010000164.1:0-3727 GCA_964343525.1 uncultured Cyanobium sp. | reverse complement strand
CGTTGAGCTTGCAGCTCAAGAACGGCGGTGCCCTGTTCTATGGGGCCTGGTGGTGCCCCGCCTGCCACCAGCAGAAAATGTTGTTTGGTGCGGAGGCGGTGGCCACCCTGCCCTACGTGGAGTGCGACAAAACCGAGGCCGACCACCAGCGCTGCAATGCGGCCGACATCAAGGCCTATCCCACCTGGGTGCTCAAGGACAAACCGCGACTGGTGGGCGTGCAGAGCCTGGAAGAGCTCAAGCTTTGGCTGGCCTCACCCGCGAACCCCTGAGCGCAGTTAAGCCAGCATGGTGATATCGCTGCGCTGGGCGGCGAGTTGGCGAATCCTCTGCACCAGAAGGTCTTTCAAGGCCAAGAACTTGGGTTCAGCGGCAAAGTCGCGGTGCACGATCAACGCATCCCCCACCTCGATCGGCAAGACCAAAGGCAGTGGCTTGAGCGGGGTCTCAAAAAAGCCCACGGTCAGGGGCGTGGCGTAGGCCACCACCAGGGCCTCAGCCTCCATCGTTCCGTACCAGCGCTCCTGCTGGAAGCGCTTCAACTTGGTAGGGGTGTTCCACAGACCGAGGGCTTCGGCTTGGGCCTGAAATTTTGGGAAGGCCCCATCGGGCAACGCCATGTCGGGATAGCGCGCCACGTCGTCCATCGTGACCCGATCGCCAAGGGCCAGCAGCGGATGGCCTTCGGCCACCAGCAGATACATCGGCAGCCGCGTCAGCCGAAAACTGGTGAGCTCGGGATCATCGGCGTCCGGGCAATCGGGATAGGAAGCCAACCAGGCATCCACCACCCGCTCCCTGAGCAGCTGAATGGGCCGCTTGTATTCGAGAAAGTCGAAATTCCCCAGCACCCAGCCTGGCGGCGCCGGATCACAAAACAGGGGCCCCGACCAATGCTGGGCCTCCAGCCGTAGGGGGCGATGCCCCCGCCAGCGAGCCAGCTGGTGCACCGCCCGCTCCATCGCCAGCAGGGTGAGATCACCCTTGAGCTGCCATTCGCCATCGATCCGCTTGGCCTTCAGATCAAATTCGGCCAGGCATTTTTTGGCGTTGCGGCTGATGGTGGATTGGTTGCATTGAAACTTTTCAGCAACGGCTTCACCCGTTCGCAGCCAAAGCAGGCCATCGAGAGCACCGAGAACAGAAAGCTCAACCACCGAGACAGGAAATCTGTTCTGGCATAACTATAGGCAGAGATCGCCTAAATCACCCCCCTTGAATAGCTAAAAAGATTTCAAATCCTGCATAGTTAATACCCAAACTCCACTTCAAGCAGGCCCATCGAGCGATTCAGGCCTGAACACAAGGTTGATCTCTGGAAACGTTTGCGCCCAAATTGTGAGCTTATCCAACACATGATGTGCCAACGCCCGCAGGGCAGGCTGCCCCAGAAACTCCCGCCGCAGCACCAGCGCCTCTCCGGAAACGAAGGGAAGCTGCAGGGGCAAAAAGCGCAGCTGCCCCCCACTCACCGCATGGCTCAACACGGTGCCATAACCGATGGTGAGCTCGGTTTCCGTTTTGCCTTCCCAGGCACCGCGGTCATAGCGCTGCATCCGCACCGCATCACTCCAAAGACCGAGGCCCTTGAGACTGCGCTCCACGATCGGATAGGCACCATCCGGCAAGGCCAAGGTGGGGTACTGGGCCACCTGCTCCACCGTGATCCGGGGCATGCGCAAGAGAGGGTGGTCGGGAGCAGCCAGGTAGTGCACCGGCATCGTGCACAGCTGAATCGCCACCAGCTCGGGATCATCGGCCGCGGGTAGATCCGGGAGCGCTCCCAACCACACATCCACCACCCGATCGCGCACCAGCTGCAGATTTCTGGCCACGCCCACGATGCTGCCGAGGCCCAGCAGCCAAGGCTTCGGCGTTGGCGTACACAGCAGCGGCCCCGACCAATAGGTGGCCTCCAGCCGCAACGGCCGTCGCCCCATCCATCGGGCCCATTGGTGTCCCTGGCGCTGCAGTTGCAACAGGCTGGGATCTCCCTGCAGGGTCCACTCCCCCGCCACCCGCTCCATGGTCAGCCCATAGAGATCGAGACACTGCTTGCTATATCGGCTCACACTGGCCTCACTCCAGGGGAAGCGCTTGGCCACTTCCTCCCCCGTGCGCAACCACTGCAGGGCATCGAGGGCCGCCAAGGTGTCGAGATCAACCATGGGGCCCTTGATCAACCATGAAGCTCGATCTGGGCAGCCGCAGGTGAAAGGCCCCTTCCAGGGCCCATGGGTCATTTGGGTGATAAGGCTGACCTCACCCCATCTCCCTGTCTAGGGTCAGGCAGCCACAGGGGCGGTCTGACGGGAGAAACGAACGATGTTGTTCGCTGTTACGGGTTCGCTCTGACCGAGCAGGCTTCAGTCACCCTCCTCATACCCCGTCGAAACCATTGCAGCCCCGTGATCCCAGGCCGGCCATGGGCAGCCGTGAAAGGGGAATGGAGCTGAGCGGAATCGAACCGCTGTCCGAAGCACCGGTGTGAGCCACCTAGTCCGGTCGAAACCGGACCTTGTCATTGTGGCAGGAGCACACGGCAGCGTCAGGAGCCGCCAGGGGTAGGCATGACCGAACCGATAGCTGGACTGGCGGTGGTGCCCCAGGGCCTGGAGGCCCCCGCGGCCACCGAGCTCACGGCCTTGGGCGCCCAAGCCGTGGTGCCGCTGCGCCGGGCCGTGCGCTTCCAAACGGATCTGGCCGGCTTTTACCGGCTGCACCTGCAGGCCCGGCTTCCGTTTCGGCTGCTGCGGGAGTTGGCCCAGTTTCCCTGCGCCAACAGAAACGATCTCTACCGGGGCGTTCAAGCCGCCGCCGACTGGCAGCGCTGGCTCCCCCCACCCACCAGCTTTCGCGTGGATGCCACCGGCAGCACGGCCGAGCTGAACCACAGCCACTACAACGCGCTGCAGGTGAAACATGCGCTCGTGGATTGGCAGCGCCACCACTGGGGCGAACGCTCCAGCGTGGATCTGGACGATCCGGATCTGGCGATCCATTTGCACATCGGCAGCCAGGGCCGGCCCACGGCCACCTTGAGCCTGGATGGCTGCGGCAGCAGCCTGCACCGGCGGGGCTACCGGGCCGCCATGGGCCTGGCCCCGCTGAAGGAAAATCTGGCGGCAGGGTTGATCGCCCTCACGGGCTGGGATGGCACACGGCCATTGGCCGATCCCCTGTGCGGCTCCGGCACCCTACTGATCGAAGCTGCCATGCACGCCCTGGGACGGGCACCGGGTCTGGGTCGGCGCTTTGCCCTCGAGCGGTGGCCCGATTTCGATCCCGACCTCTGGCAACAGGAGCGCGATCAGGCGGAAGGCCTGGCCCGTTCAGGCGGTCCCGATGGCCAACCCCTGGCGCCGGTGATCGGCCTCGAGCACGACCCAGCCGTGCTGGAGCAGGCCAAAACCAATGCCACCGCAGCGGGCGTCGCCCCCTGGCTGGATCTGGCCGTGGGCGATTGCCGCGACTTCCGGCCGCCCGAGCAACCCGGCCTGGTGGTGTGCAATCCCCCCTATGGCGAGCGCATCGGCGAGCGCGAAAGCCTGGAAGGGCTCTATCACGATCTGGGCCAAATGATGAAGGAACGCTGCAGCGGCTGGGACCTCTGGCTGCTGAGTGGCAATCCTGAACTCACCGGAGCCCTGAAGATGAAGGCCACGCGCCGGATTCCGATCAGCAATGGCGGCATTGATTGCCGCTGGCTGCATTACAGGATCCGCTA
>CAYFKI010000163.1:0-3750 GCA_964343525.1 uncultured Cyanobium sp. | reverse complement strand
GGCCTGGTGGCAGCCCACATCATTGCCCGCCCCCACAGCGAAGTGGAACCCGCCCTGATCGCCACGGCTGCCACCCGCCGTCTCTGATTCCCATGGGCGCCGTTCATCCGCGCGTCCTGGGTTACCTCGGTCGCGCCCTGAGCCTTGAGCTCTCTGCTGTTCAGCAGTACATGACCCAGGCCTCCCTTGTGGAGCTCTGGGGGGATGGCGATGCTGCCACCCGCTTCCGCCACGAAACCGTGGAGGAAATGCAGCACGCCGAGATGATCGTGCAACGCATGCTGGCTTTGGGGGTGGCCCCTGCTGCCTCCCAGCTGCGGGCAGCCACCCATGCCAGCGATCTGGTGGGCCTGTTGCGCCAGAATGCCCAGCTCGAACACGATCTGATCAACCACTACGCCGAAGCCACGCGCTTTTGCGTGTTGATCGGAGACACCAGCAATGAGGCGTTCTTCCGGGATTTGCTCCAACAGGAGCAACACCACGGCGAGGAGTTGCGGAGCTGGTTGCAAAGCCTGGGGGGTGCCACCCACCCCCAACTCGAGCGGGCCACCTTCTGATTGACCGCCGCTTGATCGTGCAGCGGATTGCTTCCATTCCGCCGCCCCTGCCAACCCTTTGAGCCACTCCCTTCCACTGCCCCTTCAGCTGGCTTGGCTGATTCCGCTCTATGGATTTGGCGGGGTGCTGCTGGCGTTGCCGTGGGCGGCTGGCTGGATCAAGCGCCAGGGCCCCAGGCCTGCGGCCTATCTGAATGTGTTGGTCACCCTGCTGGCCGTTGTGCACGGCAGCCTGGTGACCCTCGCGGTCTGGCGGGATGGCCCCCAGCACCTCAGCCTCGACTGGTTTTCTGCCGCCGATCTGCACCTGCAGATCGGCTTCGACCTCTCGCTCACCAATCTGGCCGCCCTCGAGCTGGTCACCCTGATGAGCCTGTTTGCCCAGTTTTTTGCCCTGGGCTACCTCGATAAGGAATGGTCGCTGGCGCGTTTTTACGCCCTGGTGGGTTTCTTCGAGGGAGCCTTGAGCGGCCTGGTGCTGAGCAGCAATCTGTTTGTGAGCTATTTCCTGTTGGAAATGCTCACCCTCTCCACCTACCTGCTGGTGGGCTTTTGGTACGCCCAACCGCTGGTGGTGACCGCCGCCCGCGATGCCTTCCTCACCAAACGGGTGGGCGATGTGCTCCTACTGATGGGGGTGGTTGCCCTCTCGGCCTGGGCAGGGTCGATGGAATTCACCGACCTCTACCAATGGGCGGCCCAGGCCCAGAGCTCAGGCGAGATCAGCGCCCTGGCCGGCACCTTGCTGGGGCTCGGTCTGATTGCAGGGTCGATGGGCAAATGCGCCCAGTTCCCGATGCACCTGTGGCTGGATGAGGCGATGGAGGGCCCCAACCCGGCCTCGATCCTGCGCAATTCCGTGGTGGTGACCGCCGGCGCCCTGGTGCTGCTCAAGGTGATGCCGCTGCTACGGCTCTCACCCATCGCCATCACCGTGCTGCTCGCGGTGGGCACGATCAGCGCCATCGGCGGCGCCCTGGTGGCGATCGCCCAAGTGGATCTCAAGCGAGCCTTTTCCTATTCCACCAGCTCCTATTTGGGGCTGGTGTTCATCGCCATCGCCCTGCAACAGCCTGGCATCGCCCTGTTGCTGTTGCTCTGCCATGGGCTGGCCAAGGCGCTGCTGTTCATGAGTGTGGGCAGCGTGATCGCCACCACCAGCTGCCAAGACCTCACCGAACTCGGGGGCCTCGGCAACCGCATGCCCGCCACCACCCTGGCCTACCTGGTGGCCGCAGCCGGCCTGGTGGGGCTGCTGCCGTTGGGCTGCTACTGGTGTTTTGGCTTGGGGGTGCAAGCCATTTGGCCGTCGCAGCCATTCTTTGCCGGCGTTTTTCTGGCCACCAACCTGCTCACCGCCCTCAACCTCACCCGCGTGTTCCGCTCGGTGTTCCTCGGCGCCGCCAAGCCCAAAACCAAACGGGCCCCCGAGGTGAACTGGCTGATGGCCCTGCCGATGGTGAGCCTCACGGTGCTGGTCGTGCTCACCCCCTTGCTGATGGCCCGCATCAATCCGGTGCCTGGCATCGCGGCCTTCTCCGGACCCACCGCCCTGGCCGTGGCCCTCTCCGGACTGGTGGGGCTGGCCATCGGCAGCCAGATTCGGCTGGATCAGTTCTGGTCGCGCTCGATCCGCCAACCCCTGCGGGGGATTCAGGATCTCTTGGCCCAAGACTTCTACACCGAGCGGATTTACCGGGCCACGATCGTGGCCTTTGTGGCTGGCCTGGCCCGCCTCACCGATGCCTTTGACCGGCAGGTGGTGAATGGTCTGGTCAATGGCCTGGGCAGGTTGTCGCTGCAAAGTGCCGACAACCTCAAGCTGAGCGTCAGTGGCCAGCTACAGAGCTACGTGCTCACCGTGGTGCTCGCGATCGTGGTGCTGCTGGGCTCGATCACCTGGTTCCTCGGGGAGGTTCCCCAGCCATGACCCTGCCCTGGCTGTCATCCCTGCCCTGGCTGTCAGCTTTGCTGGCCATTCCCCTGGTGGGCACCTTTGTGCTGCTGCTCTGGCCGGGGGAACCGAGCCCCGGCCGCCTGCGGGTGATCACGATTGGCCTGCTGGCAGCCCAACTGCTGGCCAGCCTGGGCCTGCTGCTGGTGTTTGATCCGGCCGCGGCCGGCATGCAGCTGGAAGAGATCCACCGCTGGGTGCCCAGCATCGGCCTCGACTACCACCTGGGAGTCGATGGGCTCTCCCTGCCGCTGGTGGTGCTCAACGCCGCCCTCACCCTGGTGTCGGCGGTGTGCACCCGCGATTTCAGCAAGCGGCCGCGGATCTACTTCTCCATGTTGTTGCTGATCAGCGGTGCGGTGAATGGGGCCTTTCTGGCCCAAAACCTGCTGCTGTTCTTCCTCTTCTATGAGCTCGAACTCATACCCCTCTGGCTGTTGATCTCGATCTGGGGCGGTAGCGAACGGGCCTATGCCGCCACCAAATTTCTGATCTTCACCGCGGTGTCGGGGATGTTGATCCTGGGGGCCTTCCTGGGGCTGGCCCTGTTCACCGGCTCGGTGGATTTCACCCTCACGCCCATCACCAGCGAACGCCTCACCCTCGGCTCCCAGGTGGTGTTGCTCTCGGCCCTGCTGGTGGGATTTGGCATCAAGCTGCCGCTGGTGCCCCTCCACACCTGGCTGCCCGACGCCCACACCCAGGCTTCCACGCCGGTGTCGGTGCTGCTAGCCGGGGTGCTGCTCAAGCTCGGCACCTATGGAATTTTGCGGTTTGGCATGGGGTTGTTCCCCGAGGCCTGGGCCCAATTGGCCCCGGGCCTCGCCATCTGGGCCGCCATCTCGGTGGTGTATGGCTCCCTCGCTGCCATCGCCCAACGCGACATGAAGCGGATGGTGGCCTACAGCTCCGTGGGCCACATGGGCTACGTGCTGCTGGCGGGGGCGGCCGCCACGCCGGTGGCGCTGCTCGGGGCGGAATTCCAGATGGTGAGCCACGGGCTGATCTCGGCCCTGTTGTTCCTGCTGGTGGGCACGGTGTATCGCAAAACAGGCACCCGTGATCTGGATGTGCTGCGGGGGTTGCTCAACCCCGAACGGGGCCTGCCCTTCACGGGCAGTTTGATGATTCTGGGGGTGATGGCGAGTGCGGGGCTGCCCGGCATGGCGGGCTTCATCTCAGAATTTTTGGTGTTTCGCGGCAGCCTTCCCACCTACCCCATCGCCACCTTGGTGT
>CAYFKI010000162.1:3428-3772 GCA_964343525.1 uncultured Cyanobium sp. | reverse complement strand
AAGTCGCTGGCCACACGGGTGCGGGTGCCGGGGGTGATGGGGCGGTAGTTACGGATTGCCATGGTTATTCAGACGCCTCAGGACTCGGGGAACAGCTGGATGGCATTGCCCTCGGCCAGGCGCACCACGGCTTTCTTCACCTGGGCACGTTTGCCGGCGAAGCGCCCCACCCGCCGACTGCGGCGCGGGGGATTCATGGTGCTCACACCCACCACGCGCACGTCGAACAGCTGTTCAACGGCCGCTTTGATGTCGGGCTTGGCCGCCCGGTGATCCACCTCAAAGGTGTACTGGTTTTGTTCGAGGGCCCGGGTGGCCTTCTCGGTGGTCAGCGGACGGCGGAA
>CAYFKI010000162.1:0-3418 GCA_964343525.1 uncultured Cyanobium sp. | reverse complement strand
GCTGACGGACCACGGCGCGGTGCACCAGGTCGTTGGCGGAGGTTTCTTTGGCGACTTTCAGATCGAGGGCAGCCTTGCCGGCTTCTTTGCCCTGCCAGTCGCGGATTACACAGTTAGCCATCGGTGTTCTCCTCAGTTCCCAGCTTTGGCGCCCACCCGGTTCGCCGGGCGGATGTTCAGCAGGGCGCCGGGCTTGCCGGGCACTGAACCTTTGACCACCAGCAGGTTGCGCTCGCTATCCACTTTCAGGATCACGAGGCCACGGGTGGTGATTTGCTTGCCGCCGTAGCGACCGGACATGCGCTTACCGGGGTAAACGCGCCCAGGGGTGGTACCGGCACCAATTGAGCCGGGTTCCCGGTGGTTCTTCGAACCGTGGGTCATGGGACCGCGGCTGAAGCCGTGGCGTTTCTGCAGACCCGCGAAACCGCGGCCCATGGTGTCCCCGCTCACGTCCACCTTCTGACCGGCTTCGAAAGCCGCGACGGTGACGGAGCCACCCAGCTCGAGGCCATCCACGCTGTCGACCCGATATTCCTTCAGGTGACGCAGGACCTCCTGACCGGATTTCGCCAGGTGCCCCTTGGCCGGCTTGTTCACGAGTTTTTCGCGAACGTCGCCAAAACCAAGTTGCACGGCGGTGTAGCCGTCAGTGCTGGTGCTTTTGAGTTGGGTGATGCGGCAGGGACCCGCCTCGATCAAGGTGACCGGGATGGATCTGCCCTCGTCGTCGAAGAACTGGGACATGCCCAATTTCTTCCCAAGAATGCCGATGGACATAGGAAGGAGAACAACGCCAGCTGGACCACCGGACAGCGTTGCCGCAAGGCAGCGTTGGAGCCGGTGAAAGCTGAAGTCAGGGCAATGACGGTCTGGCTCGGCCTGGGGGCGGCTCAAGCGTGCAGCAGGCAGGGCCTGATGCAGGGGCAAGGGCGTGGTCCAAGGGCTAGCGAGACAGATCAGAACCTGATCAGCGGGCTGGGACTTGTCTGGACCGGACCCGGACTTGCCAACGGGGACCGTTGGAAAGGGGATGCGTTCAGGCAGTTTCCCGACGGCGCACACAGCTGGTGAAAGCTGCCTTTGCCGTACAGGCCGAGGAAGGTCACCACCACAGGTGACCTTGTGCCGTGAACTGGAGGCCCGGCTAGCGGACGGGCACAGATCAATGGCACAGCCAGAAACCCTACCCCATCGCCTTCCCCCCCTTGGCTTGGGAGCCTTGTTTGCCCCAAACCCTGGGAGTTGGCTGTCAAACTGGCCTGAAGCTTCGCGCTGCCCTGTGATGCCCCTGCTGCTCTCCGGTCGCGGTTTCAAGCAAGACCTGGAGCGTGCTGGCGCCCTGGCCCTGTTTGCGCCTTTAGAAGGGGGTGCTGAAACCCGTTTGCTGCGCCGTCTGCGGGCTGCCGGCTATCGGGCCCAGATCACTTCAGCAAGGGGCCTTGGCGATCCCGAGGCGTTTTTGCTCCAGCTCCATGGGGTGCGCCCTCCCCACCTCGGGCACCACAGCGTTGGTCGCCCGGCCGCCGTGGGCGAGGTGCAGCGGGTGATGCCCCAGCTGGGCAGCCTGCTGGAAGGCACCCAGCCGATCCTGCTGTGGCTGCTGGAAGGCCAGGTGCTCTCCAGTGCCGAGTTGGCGTCGCTGGTGGCCCTCTGCCGGCGGGAGCCCCGCTTGAAGATGGTGGTGGAAATGGGCGGGGCCAGGGCGTTGCGCTGGCAGCCGCTGGAGCAGCTGGTGGCCGCCTGATTTGCCGGCTGTTTTATCGGTTCTCCCGGTGTTGGCCCCCGACGCCGCCCTGGCGAGCGGCCGCTGGGTCAAGTTGATCTGCGGGGCGAGCAACCAGGACCTCGAGGCCATTGAAGACCTCTGTGGCCTCTACGCCCTGGCGGGCGTGCATTGCATTGATGGCGCCGCCGATGCGGCGGTGGTGGCGGCCATTCGGCGGGGCATGGCCTGGGCTGAGGAACGCGGGGCCGTGCGGCCCTGGCTGATGCTGAGCCTCAGCGATGGGGAGGACCCCCATTTCCGCAAGGCTTGGTTTGATCCCAGCCGCTGCCCCGGCGACTGCCACCGCCCCTGCGAGCGCGTGTGCCCGGCGGCGGCCATTGGAGAGCTGTACACCGGCTCGGCTGGGGTGCTGGAATCGCGCTGTTACGGCTGCGGCAGGTGCCTGCCGGCTTGCCCCTTGGGGTTGATTGAGGGGCGCAGCCAGGTGCTGGCGGCGGAGGCGGTGGCGCCGTTGCTGGCCCAGTTGCGTCCTGATGCGGTGGAGCTGCACACCCAGCCTGGTCGGCTGAAGGCCTTTGGCGACCGCCTCGACCAACTCATCGCCAGTGGCATCGCCGTGCAACGGGTGGCGGTGAGTGCCGGGGTGGAGGTGGGCATTCAGGAGCTGTGGCAGCGCTTTGCCCTGCTGCGGGCGCGCGGTTTTCGGCCCCTGTGGCAGCTGGATGGACGCCCGATGAGCGGCGATGTGGGCGACGGCACGGCCCGTGCGGCGGTGACGCTCCTGGCCCGGCGGGCGCACCAAGCCCCACCTGGACCGTTGCAGTTGGCCGGTGGCACCAATGGGGCCACCCTGCGCCAGCTTGAGGCCGAGCCCGCTCTGGCTCCCTTGGCGGCCGGCGTGGCCTTTGGCGGTGTGGCCAGGCGCCAGCTCCAGCCCTGGCTGGCGGCGGCCCAGGAACGGGGTCATCGGCTGCTGGCGGATGGGGAGCTGTGGCCCCAGGCCCTGGAGGCGGTGCAACAGCTGGTGCAGCCCTGGCTAGAACGGATCTAAAGCCTTTGCTGTTGGTGCTGAGCTCCCGGCCGATCACCCCCCAGCGGATCACCGACGATCTCGACCGGCTTCTGGAGGTGTTGCCCCAGGCCGTTCAGCAGGCCCTGGCGCAGCCCGAAGACCGTGAGCAACTGCTCGAGGTGGTGCTGGATCTGGGCCGGGTGCCGGAGGCCCGTTACCCCGGCCGGGTGCGGAGCCTGGGGGAGACCCCTGTGACCAGGGCCGATCTGGAAGGGGTGCTCCAGCGGTTGGGCAGTTTCGGCGGCGATAACCGGGCCGGCATTGAGCGCACCCTGCACCGCATCAGTGCCATTCGCAATCGCCAGGGCGTGGTGGTGGGGCTTACGTGTCGGGTGGGCCGCGCCGTGTACGGCACCGTGGCGATGGTGCGCGATCTGCTCGATTCGGCCCAGTCGTTGCTGTTGATGGGCCGGCCCGGGGTCGGCAAGACAACGGCCCTGCGGGAGATCGCCCGGGTGCTGGCCGATGAGCTGGGTAAACGGGTGGTGGTGATCGACACCAGCAATGAAATCGCCGGTGATGGCGATATTCCCCACCCCGCCATCGGCCGGGCGCGGCGGATGCAGGTGGCTGCCCCTGAGCTCCAGCACCAAGTGATGATCGAGGCGGTGGAAAAC
>CAYFKI010000161.1:0-3804 GCA_964343525.1 uncultured Cyanobium sp. | reverse complement strand
ATGCACGGCTTGATGCGGGTGCGGGGCTTCACCCAGGACGACGCCCACGTGTTCTGCCTGCCGGAGCAGATCGGCGATGAAATCCTGCGGGTGCTCAATCTCACCGAGACGATTCTGAGCACCTTCGATTTCCGCACCTACGAGATCAACCTCTCCACCCGCCCCGAAAAATCGATCGGCGATGACGCCGTGTGGGAGCTGGCCACCAAGGGCCTGGTGGAGGCCCTGGATCGCAAGGGTTGGGCCTACAAAATCGATGAGGGCGGTGGGGCTTTCTATGGCCCCAAGATCGACCTCAAGATCGAAGATGCCATCGGCCGGATGTGGCAGTGCTCCACGATCCAGCTGGATTTCAACCTGCCGGAACGGTTCGATCTGGAGTACGTGGCCGCCGATGGCACCCGCCAGCGGCCGATCATGATCCACCGCGCCATCTTCGGCTCGCTGGAACGGTTCTTCGGGATCATGACCGAGAACTACGCGGGTGATTTCCCCTTCTGGTTGGCCCCGGAGCAGATCCGCCTACTGCCCGTCACCGACGAGGTGAGGCCCTACGCCGAAGAGCTGCTGGGCCAGCTCAAGGCCGCTGGCATCCGCGCCAGCATCGACCGCAGCGGCGACCGACTCGGCAAGCTGATTCGCCAGGGCGAACAGATGAAGATTCCGGTGCTGGGGGTGATCGGGGCCAAGGAAGCCGAAGATGGAGCCGTGAGCCTGCGCAGCCGCAGGGAGGGGGATCTGGGGTCTGTGGCCGCAGCCCAGCTTGTGGCCGCAGCCCAAAACGCCAACCAAACCCGAGCCGCAGGACTGGGTCTCCAGAACCCCTAGCCGCTTTTCGCCCACCACCCCGATGACAACCGTTCTTGCAGGCGACATCGGAGGCACCAAAACCCTGTTGGCGCTTTACCAGTTCGAAGGCGCCGACAGCCCCCTCACCCTGCTGCGTTCCCAGCAGTTTCGTTCCCTGGATTGGCCCGAACTGGCGCCGATGGCCCAGGAGTTTCTGGCGGGTGAATCGGCCGAAGCGGCCTGCTTTGCGGTGGCCGGCCCGGTCAACAACGGCAAGGCCCAGCTCACCAACCTGCCCTGGGATCTGGACCAAATCCGCCTGGGCCAGCGCTTGGGCGTGGACAAGGTGGAGCTGGTCAATGATTTTGGCGTCCTGATCTATGGCCTGGGCCATCTCCAACCCAGCCAGGTGGCGGTGGTGAAGCCTGGGGTGGCAGAACCGGAAGACACGCTGTTGGTGATCGGGGCCGGAACAGGGCTTGGGATGGCCTACGGCGTGCCCACCCCAGGCGGCCTGGTGGCCGTGGCCAGTGAGGGGGCCCATGGGGAATTCGCGGCCCGCAGCCAGAGCGAATGGGACCTACGCCAATGGATCGCCAGTGACCTCAACATCTCCCGGGTGTCGATTGAACGGATCGTGAGCGGCACCGGCCTCGGCCATGTGGCCCGTTGGCTGCTGGCCAGCGAAGCCCCAGCCAGCCACTCCTTGCATGCCATCAGCGAACGCTGGCTCAATCCCAGCCCCGGCGATGGCGAAGCCGACCTCCCCGCCGCCGTGGCGCGGCTGGCCAGTGAGGCCGATCCCCTGGCCACCAAGGCCCTCGAGCTCTGGATCGATCTCTATGGCAGCGTCTGCGGCGACCTCGCCCTGGCTGGCCTCTGTCGGGGGGGCATCTGGCTAGCGGGCGGCACCGCCGCCAAATTGCTTCCCCACCTGCAGGCAGGCCATTTCAGCCGGGCCTTCCTGCACAAAGGGCGCCTGGGAGCCGTGCTTAACGACGTGCCGATTACGGCCATCACCGATCCCGCCATTGGCCTCTACAGCGCGGCCTGCCGCGCCCGCATGCTGATCGCCTGAGACACTGGGTGCAGCAGTCGTCGTCGCATGGTGCGCCCCCGGGTTGGCCAAGGGGTTGAGGTTCACGTTCCCGCCACCACAGCCAATGTGGGCCCAGGCTTTGATTGCCTTGGCGCAGCCCTGCAGCTCGACAACGTGTTCGAGATCCGCTGCATTGAAGGGGGCAGCGAGCGCTTCGATCTGATCATCGAGGGCACCGAGGGTGCCCACCTGCGCGGCGGCCCCGACAACCTGGTGTATCGCTCGGCCCAGAGGGTGTGGAAAGAGGCGGGCCAGGAACCCGTGGCCCTCGAAGCCCGCGTGCGTCTGGCGGTACCCCCCGCCCGGGGCCTGGGCAGCAGCGCCACGGCGATTGTGGCGGGCTTGATCGGGGCCAATGCCCTGATGGGGGAGCCGCTCAGCAAGGAAAAACTGCTGGAGTTGGCCATCGATTTAGAAGGCCATCCCGACAACGTGGTGCCATCCCTGGTGGGGGGGCTGTGCATGACAGCCAAGGCGGCCTCCCACCGCTGGCGGGTGGTGCGCTGCGAGTGGTCGCCGGCGGTGCAGGCGGTGGTGGCCATTCCCGCCATCCGCCTCACCACCAGCGAAGCGCGCCGGGCCATGCCCAAGGCGATCCCCGTGGGCGATGCGGTGATCAACCTGGGCTCCCTCACCCTGTTGCTGCAGGGGCTACGCACCGGAAACGGCGATCTGATTACCGACGGCATGCACGACCGCCTGCATGAGCCCTACCGCTGGGGCCTGATCCCTGGGGGCAAGGCGGTGCGCGAAGCCGCCCTGGCCGCCGGAGCCTGGGGCTGTGTGATCAGCGGAGCTGGCCCGAGCCTGCTGGCCCTGTGCAAACCCGAGGTGGCGCAGGCCGTGAGCCTGGCGATGGTGCGGGCCTGGCACCAGGCCGGCGTGGAATCGCGCTCCGAGGTGCTGGGGGTTCAACACGAAGGCAGCCTGTGGCACGCCCTTCCCGACAAGGC
This sequence comes from uncultured Cyanobium sp., assembly GCA_964343525.1. Taxonomy (GTDB): domain Bacteria; phylum Cyanobacteriota; class Cyanobacteriia; order PCC-6307; family Cyanobiaceae; genus Cyanobium_A. The sequence continues at coordinate 963 of CAYFKI010000161.1, read as the reverse complement.
CTAGGTCAGAACCAGCTAGGGCAAAACCAGCCAGGACAAACCAAGCCAAAATCCCCGCCAGAACTAAGCATTTACACCTAGGCGATCCAGGGCGGCTGATAGATTCGATTCGGCTGTAACCGAGCAGTGATGGACGCCAATTTGCCGTTGCAGGCCGCGTCCTTCCCCTGGCTCAGCCTGATCGTGCTGTTGCCGGCGGCCGGTGCCCTGGTGATGCCCCTGCTGCCTGGCGATGGCAGTGATCCCAAGGGCCCCCGCACCCTGGCCCTGGTCACCCTGTTTGCCGACCTGGTGTTGATGCTGGTGGCCTTCAGCCAGCACTTCGATGGCAGCCAAAGCGGGCTGCAGCTGGTGGAACGCATCCCCTGGGTGCCGGCGTTGGGGCTGGAATGGTCGCTTGGGGCCGATGGCCTCTCCGCCCCGTTGGTGGTGCTCTCGGGCCTGGTCACCCTGCTGTCGGTGGCCGCCAGCTGGAACATCAAGCGCAAAACCCACCTCTATTTCGGCCTGATGCTGGTTCAGGCCTCAGCCCAGGGCCTGGTTTTTCTCTCCCAAGATTTCCTGCTCTTCTTCCTCTCTTGGGAACTGGAGCTGGTGCCGGTCTATCTGCTGATCGCCATCTGGGGCGGCAAGCAACGTCAGTACGCCGCTACCAAGTTCATCCTTTACACGGCCACGGCGTCGCTACTGATCCTGCTCAGCGGCCTGGCCCTAGCCCTCTCCGGTGACACCTTCACCTTCAATCTCACCGAGCTGGCCAGCCGCTCCCCAGGCGGCACATTTGGCCTTCTCTGTTATCTGGGGTTCCTGGTGGGTTTCGGCGTGAAGCTGCCGATCTTCCCCCTGCATACCTGGTTACCCGATGCCCACGGGGAGGCCAATGCACCGGTCTCGATGTTGCTGGCGGGGGTGCTGCTGAAGATGGGCGGCTATGCCCTGATGCGCTTCAACGTGCAGATGCTG
>CAYFKI010000160.1:0-3829 GCA_964343525.1 uncultured Cyanobium sp. | reverse complement strand
TCCACACCTGGCCCGAATCGGGCTATGCCGCCGTGGATGTGTTCACCTGCGGTGACCACACCATGCCGGAGAAGGCCTGCCAGGTGCTCGCCGATGAACTGCAGGCCGGCCAGCAGAAGCTCACCAGCTTCCGCCGCGAAACGCCCTCGGCGTTAGCCACCGAAGCACGCACCCCGGCGCCGCTTCCCTCCTGGGCCGTCAAGCCAGGATCTGTTTAAGCCGCTGGGCGAGGTGCAGGCTCCAGGGGTCCGCAAAGGGCCCCTCGGCGCTGCTGTGCACCTCCACCTGGCAACGGCGTTGCTGGGCCCGGTGCCAGCGCAGCACCACCTTCAGGGTGGGCTCGCCCTCGGCCATGCGCTCCCGCCAGTTGCTGAGCACCACGGTGCGCTCCCCTGACTCCAGCGGGTCCACCTGCATCGTGAGCACGGCCCCAATCAACGGCGCTGTGCTGCGGGCGGTGGCCTCAGAAAGCGTGGCCTGCCAGCGGAATTTCGGCTGGCCGTTCATGGCTTGCACAGCAGGTTCACCAAGCTCTTTTTGAGCACGGCGCTGATCTGCTCAGCCCGCGTGCGCTTGTGGCTGAGGAGGGGTTCCTTGCTGCGGACCTCCACCAGGTAGCCATCTAGCCGAACAGGGCTCCAGGAGATCAGAACGCTGAGGGATTCACCCGCCAGTTTTTTGTTGGGGGTGGCAACGGCAAAGATGTAACCGCTGCCGAGATCGGAGCTTTCAATGCTGAACCCCAGCTCCTGCAAGCTCTGGTGAAGGGCATCTGCATCGATGGCCAGGGCGCAGGTGTGGTGCCACTGCAGGCTGGCCATAGCAACGGTCGACCGTCATCCACGTTGGTTGGGGGCCATTCAACCGCGACTGTGCCCAGGGCGCATGTCGGCTGGAACACGTAGGGATGGCCGTTAGCTACAGCAGTTCGCCTTTGCTGCCTTTGAGTTCTTTCCAGACCTTGCGAATTTCGGCGTAGGCCTTCTCCTGGGAGAGCTTGCCGTTGCTTTGTAGGCCCACGATCAAGCCAACGCGTTCGGCAAAGGATTCCAGATTCTGGTGAAACATCAAGCGTTCCGGTGACCAATCCTCGCCGCGATAGGAGGAGTGGGCTTCCATCGGAGAGTGCACGCCAAGGGCGTCATCACCGCTTGCGCCATTGGGATCAAAGCTGTCGCTGACCTGAGAAATCGGTGGGGTCACGCCAGGAAGCTCTGCGAAAGAAAAAGTAGTAAGCCCAGGTTAAGGATCGATCAATGAAATCGCTGGCGCTGCACATCAGCATGTGCCCTGCAGCACAGCCCGTCGCCCGAGGGGCGGGCCACCATCCTGCTGAAGCCCCATGGATCCCTGTGTGCCATGAGCCAACTTCTTGAAGACTGGTTCCCCCAGGTGATGGTGTGCCTGGCCTTGCAAGCGGCCCTAGTGGGTGGAGCCCGGGTGCTGGAACACCTCACGCCTCCTTCGCCGCTGTGCTCCGCCCCACACCTGGCTCTTTAAGTCCCCACCGGTTAGAAGCCAGGCCCGCCAGCCTGCCGAGTCAGTTGTTTGTGCATGGCGGCAGGCCGCCCACCCGATTCAGCGCGGTGGTGCTCGAGCCCGACGGGCCGAGGCTGGTGGATTTGGTGCGGGCTGAGGAGTTGGAGGCGCTTTACGCCACGGGGCTGCCGATCTGGTTGCGGGTGGCTGGTTTGGCTGAACAGCACCGCATCGCCAGCTTTTTGGACGCGGTGGCCATGCCCCAGATGTTGCTGGAGCCCCTGCTCGATCTTCCCCAGCGGCCCCGGGTCGACTGTGTCGATAGTGCCTTGATCGTGGTGCTGCACCGGCTTGGTTTTGCCCACGATTTGTCCCATCTGGTCAGCTCCCAGGTGGGGTTTTTGTTGGTGCCGAATCTGCTCGTCACCTTTGAAGAAGCCTCCCAGGGGGATAGCTTCCCGAGGATTACGGCCTGGTTGAAGGATCGATTGGGAGCTCCCGAGCATCAGGATCTCGACGACATCCTCCATTTCCTGGTGGATGAATTGCTCGATGACCTGTTCCCGATCCTGGAGCAGATTGGCGCGCGGCTCGACAGCCTGGAAGAGGCGGTGCTCAGGGATCCCAAGCCCAAGTTGCTCTCCAAAACCTTTGCCTTCCGCAGCAACGTGCGGGCGATCCGCTCCACGGTTTGGCCCTTGCGACACCAGATCCGGATGCTGTTGCGCCACCACCAACCGCTGTTGGGCCCCGATGCCGAAGGGGGATTTCGCGATATGGGTGAAATCGTGGAAATGTTGTTTGAAAACTGTGAGCTGTTGCGCCATCAATGCGATTCGATCACCCAGGCCTATGCCGCCAGCGTGGGCAATCGCATGAATCAGGTGATGAAAACCCTCACCATCCTCACCAGCATTTTCGCCCCACTCACCTTCATCGGTGGCATTTACGGCATGAATTTCGACACCATGCCCGAGCTTCACTGGCGCTACGGCTACGTGTATGCCCTGTTGCTGATGCTGGTGATCGCCCTGGTGCAGGCCTATTGGTTGTGGCGGCGGGGCTGGTTTCAGGATTGGACGTTGCCCCGTTGATGGGCACCGATGCCCACTTGGGGCGCGATTGGGCTGGCTTCACAACCTTTTCTTAACCCAGGCGGGACGGGTGGCTCGTCAGATTTGATAGGAGCTGGTGGGCTGGATGCCCGGGGGTGCGTGGTGGCAGTTGGCAGCATCGGTGACCATGCCACGGAGCTGATCGCCCACCACACAAGGGATCTCGTGCGCTGGCATGCGCCCGTGCTGCAGGGGGCTGATCCCGAATCCCTGCACCAGATGCGGGTGTCGATGCGGCGCCTGCGCGCCACGCTGCAGCAGTTCGCCCCGGCCCTGGTGCTGCCCAAGGGGGTGAGTGACCAACGGCTGGCCAAGTCGGTGCGGCGGTTGGGCATGGCCCGGGATCTCGATGTGTTGCGCGGGCGGCTGGAGCAAGACCTGCTGCCCCAACTCAGCGGCTCCGATGCCAAAACCCTGCGCCCCGTGGTGAAGCAGCTGCGCCGGGAGCGGCTGCTGGCCCATGAGCACCTCCAGGAGGTGTTGCAAAGCAGTCAGCACCTGGCCCTGGTGTCGCAATTGCAGCGCTGGCTCAAGCGACCCGCGTTCACAGCCTGGGGTTCCCTGCCCCTGCAGGCGTGGTTGGCCGACATCCAGCTTCCGGCCCTGGGGGAACTCTGGTTCCATCCGGGCTGGCAGCTGCAGGAGTGCGGTGCGGAGGCCAGCACCCTGCACGATCTGCGCAGGGCGATCAAAACCGTGCGTTATCGCCTGGAAGCTTTCAAGCCGCTGGCCGGCGCCGCAAGCCAGCAGGGCATGGGCCAACTCAAGCGGGCCCAGGAGTTGCTGGGCGACTACAACGACCTCCAGGTGCTGCGCCAGGCGATCGATGGTCAGCTCCACCAGGGATTGGCGGAGGCCCTTCCTTCCCTGGATCGCTTGCTCGAAAAGGAGCAAACCACCTGTTGGCTGGCCTGGCGCCAGCTAGCCCAAACGATCAGTGCTAGCCCCAGTCGCAGAAGCTTGGTGCAGGGCGTGGTGGCCGATCAGCGGCGGCTGGAGCGATCGCTGTGGTGGATCGCGCTGGGACGCAGGGTGTGGCCATTCCACGAACGCTCCCTGCCGCACCTGGCTTGGCGCTCCCGTTGCCTTGCCCTCAAAAGCTGGATTTCCGCCTAGGTTCCGGGTTAACCGATCGTTGGTGCCCCTTTGGCTGAGCCCGTGAATCCTGAGCAAAACCCCAACCAATCTCCTGCCGAGATCTGGGGCTTCAGCGACGACCGGCTGGCCGATCTGGG
>CAYFKI010000159.1:0-3845 GCA_964343525.1 uncultured Cyanobium sp. | reverse complement strand
GGCTTCGGCGCCGGGGCCTTTTTGAGGGCTTCCTGCACCTTGGTGATCACATCAGCAGGTACCTCTTTCGGGCAAATTTCCACCGCCCCCAGCACCGCGGAATTGATGGAGCCCTTGCGCAGCTCATCCAGGGTGAGGGCCTTGGGCCCCACCTGGGTGATCATGCCGCCGTGCTGCCCTTCGATCACCTGGGCGATGGTTTCCCCGGCGATCCCCACCGCTTTGTCGAAGTCCACGCCCGCCCCGCGGGCAATGCACACGTTGACCGCGGCAATTCGGGTGTAGAGGTTCATGTCGGCCTCATTGGCCGGGGATGGGGCGGAAGACACAGCCGGAGCTGGTGCGGCCTGCCCAGGGGCCGGTACCCCCAACAGCAACGGCAGGGCCAACAACGGCACCAGCACAGGAGCAATCAGGGCCGGAGCCAGACGGCGCAGCAGGGTCACAGAAGCAGGTCGGATGCCGCCCATGCTGCTGCATCCCACGGCCATTGGATCAGGCAATCGCGGCGCCCGCCTCTTCCACCCGAATTTCGTGGTGGATCTCCACCAGCTCGAGCACCCCATCCTTCCAGGAGTGAATGGAGCGGGAGCGGTAGCGGTCCTGATCGACGAGCCTGATCTGCTCAAGGATGTCCCATTGCAGGTAATGGGATTCAAAGATCAACTCGTGCTCGTCGACCTGGCGGATCTGGCTCTTGGTTGGCGTACCGCAGAGATACCCCCGACTACGCCGCAATTGGTGCCCGCAGAGATAGGCCTCCATCTTTCCTTCCGGCACGTAGCGCGGCTTCTTCTCAAAAAACTCGTAGGGCTGCTCCGGCCACCAAGTGATGCGATAGGCAGCATCCCCCTCCACCGGCTCACTGAAGGATTCCACCCGCAACATCATGTCGACGCGTAAATCCTCACCATCCGCAAAGAAATACAACCGCCGCGAACGCCAGAGCCCCAGGTTGCGGGCAAACCAGCGCTTGAGATTGGAATCGAGCTGCACCCGGCTTTGAACCCCCGCCAAGCCGCCACCAGGCAAGGCCAAACCAGGGTGCTGCCGTCGCAAGGGATCCGGGGAGAGCGCTGGAAAAGGGCCCATGGCAATCCCGCTGAGGGGCGTTCAACAGGGAACACCTCTGTCATAGCGAGTTCTCAAAGGCCTGGCCAAATCCCCATAAGGTGTCGACGTGACTGTTGATCCGCTGCCAAACCCAAGCGAGCGCCCTGATCAGGATCAGGAGTCGAATCGCCAGGCGTTGAAGCTGCTCCTGGTGGCGGCCAACTATCACTTGGCCAGCCCTGATATTCGCAGCCTGCTGCACACCCTGAAGACAGAAGACTCGGGCTTCGAGGTGAGCCTGGACATCGCGGATCCAGCCCGCCAGCCCGAGCTGCTCGAACTGCATCGCCTGGTGGCCACTCCTGCCTTGGTGAAGCTCTCGCCCGAGCCCAAGCAGGTGTTTGCCGGCAATGCCCTCACCCAGAAACTGCGCAGCTGGTTGCCCCGCTGGCAGCAGGTGGAGGTGGTGACGGGCCTGGGCATGAGCCTGCGGCCTGCGGAAGTGGATGGCAGCCGCACCCAGCGGGAGCTGCAGCTGGAGGATCAACTGCTAGTGCTTCGCCAGGAGAACGAAACCCTGATTGAACGGCTCAGCGTTCAGGAACGGCTGCTGCGCATGGTGGCCCACGAATTGCGCACCCCCCTCACGGCCGCCAAGTTGGCGCTGCAAAGCCACGTGCTTGGCCGGATCGATGAATCCCGCTTCCGCGATGTGCTCAATCGCCGCTTCGACGACATCGAAGCCCTCTCCAAAGATCTCCTGGAGGTGGGCACCACCCGCTGGGAGGCCCTGTTCAACCCGCAGCGCCTGAGCCTGGGCAAGGTGGCCGCCGAGGCGATCCTCGAGCTCGAAAAACTCTGGGTGGGCAGGCAACTGGAGCTGGTCACCGACATCCCCGCCGACCTCCCGGACGTGCTGGGCGACCAGCGGCGGATGCGTCAGGTGGTGCTCAACCTGCTGGAGAACGCCCTGAAATTCACCCCCGACAGGGGCAAGGTGACCCTGACGATGCTGCACCGCACCAACCAATGGGTGCAGGTGAGCATTGGCGACAGTGGCCCTGGCATCCCCAAAGACGAGCACGAGCGGATCTTTCTCGACCGGGTGCGCCTGCCCCAGACATCCAGCACCACCTCAGGATTCGGCATCGGCCTATCGGTGTGTCGTCGGATCGTGGAGGTGCATGGGGGCCGTATCTGGGTCGACTCCGACGTGGGCGAAGGGGCCTGCTTCCATTTCACGGTTCCGGTCTGGGATGGCCGACCAGGGTCCTCAAACCGGATCGCCACCACCGGCGACGCCTTGACGAAGGGTCCCACGGACCCGTAGTTTCCAACACATCAGCAACGGGTGCTGCCGAGTTAAAGGCTCGGTCATCACTTGGATGTTGTGGCCTCGCCCCCATCGTCTAGAGGCCTAGGACACCTCCCTTTCACGGAGGCGACAGGGGTTCGAATCCCCTTGGGGGTATGCAAAAAGTTTTCCGGCTGATCGCTAACCGGGATTAGCGGCTCCGCCGTCATGGGCGTGGGCGCGCCGCAGGGCTTCCCGCTGCACCCCGCGCAGATTGCTGGCCAGGTCGTCGCGAAGCCTCTGCTCAATCAGGCCAATGGGCATGCCCGCCCGCCCCTGAACGGTGAGCTCGTAGAACAGCGCCGTGATCGGTGCTTCACCTGGGCCATTGGGCTGGCTGGTAATGCGCCAGGTGCCCTCAAAGCGGCGGAAATCACCCCGGCGCATGGCAAAACGCAGTTCGAGGGCGTCCCGGTCTTCTTCCAATTCCAGCTCCACCTTGGCGCTAAAGCGAAGCCCACAGAACTGCTGGGTACCCACCTGCTCGAGGCCAACGATGGTGCCGCGGCGCCAGAGCTGGCGGGAGGAGGCCAGGTTGGGGATGTAGCGGCTGAGATTGGCGTAATCGGTGAGCACCGCCCACAGCCAGTCGGGGTGCAGGGCAAGGCGCAACTGAACGGCCAGCCGCCGGGTGCCCTCCGGCAAGCGCTCCATTTCCTGCTGGATGGTGTCCAGGCTGCAGCTGGCCTGCTCGCCCAAAACCGGCAGCCCCAACGGGATCTCTGGTTGGGCTAACAGCGGCACCAAAGAACCGACACAGGTGTTCTGGGGCACAAACCTAGCTGTGAAATCGGCCAATTCGCGACCGTATCCACATTCCCTATGATCAGCCGGCTTTCCGGGGGCTTTGTCTGCATGCGTGTTTCTACGGGCCGCGTTCCCCAATCCGATAGCCGCATGTTCACCGTGGTGGTCGCGGGATTTGGCCTGGGCGTGCAACGCCAAGGCGAACGCCGGCTCACGGTGCCCTTCTCCCAACTGCAGGGCACGATGCAGACCATTGCCCGGCATGGGGGCCGCATCTCAGCAGTTCTCGGCCCCGATGCAGACCCTGCAGCGTCAGCGGCGGAGCCCGTTGCCGCCTCCGCCCCAGCCCCCAGCTCCAGCTCCACCACCCCTTCGAAACCAGCCGCCGTGTCCCACGCCGACGTTCCCGTCAACCTCTACAAGCCCAAGGATCCGTTCGTCGGCACCGTGACCGAGAACTACAGCCTGTTGGCTGACGGGGCCATTGGCCGGGTGAACCACATCACCTTCGACCTCTCCGGTGGCGATCCCCAGCTGCACTATGTGGAAGGGCAGTCGATCGGCATCATTCCCGACGGCGAAGACGCCAAAGGCAAGCCCCACAAACTGCGCCTGTATTCGATCGCCAGCACCCGCCATGGTGACGACATGGCAGGCAACACCGTGTCGTTGTGCGTGCGCCAGCTCCAAT
>CAYFKI010000158.1:2763-3859 GCA_964343525.1 uncultured Cyanobium sp. | reverse complement strand
TCGTAGCGCCTTGCCAAGGTGAGGCTGTCGGTGCCGCGCCGCCAGGCGCGCCGCAATTGCCAGTTACGCCAGCTGGTGGCCAGCACGCCCCGCTCGTGCCAGCGGCGCCCATCCACCAGCAGCCTCACCCCCAGGCTGCGGAGCGGCCCCAGGCGGCGCAGGCGCAGCACCAGATCGAGGTCTTCCATCAGCGCGAGGGGGGCAAAGCCTCCGGCCTGTTGGTAGGTGGCGCGGCTCACCAGGAGTCCCTGGTCGCCATAGGGCAAGTGACGCCAGCGGCTGCGCCAAGCCACGGCGGCCTCCACCAGCCGCAGGGGCCAGGCGCCTCCCGCGATCGCCAGCCCAAACCACCAGGCGCTGGCGGGTTGGCGGCTTGCCTGGTTGATCGCCCGTTGGATGGCCGCTTGCCAGCCCGGCTGCAACCGAACATCGGCATGCAGAAACAGCAGCCAGGGGGCCTCGGTGTGGGCCGCACCCAGGGCCAGTTGCTGACCCCGCCCGGGTGCAGAGGGCAGCACCCTGGCCCCCGCCAGGGCCGCCACCCGGGCCGTGCGATCACTGCTCTGCCCATCCACCACCAGCACCTCTTCGATCCAGTGAGGCCCCTGTTCATCCGGCGGAAGCTGTTGCAGATCGGCCAACAGCAAGGGCAAGCGCTCCGCTTCCTGGCGGGCGGCGATCACGACGGCCACGCTGTTCGGCACGCTGTTGGGCCCGCTCATCGGCACTCCTAACGCCACCTTCTGAGGTCGTGGGGCCAATCCACATCGCCGTGCTCGTTGAGCAGGGCTACCCGCAGTTGCCGTTGGCTGGCGCGCTCAAGGGTGCATCCCAGCACCTGAGGGCTGCCCCAGGGGATGCCGGCCAGAAGCCAGCCCGGCTGCCAGGGGATGGCCCCGCGCTTGGCGCGATCGAGGGCTAGCCCGATGAGCCAATAACCCCCGTCACGGCTGGGGCCCAGCACCAGATCCGGCCCCCCTTCGGCTTGATCGGCGAGCAGGGCAAAGGCCTGCTCCAGATCCGCCGCCTCCAAGGTGGGCAGGTCGCTGCCGATCAGCACCACTTGCTCGGCCCCCTCCCGCCAGGCCCGGGCGAA
>CAYFKI010000158.1:0-2663 GCA_964343525.1 uncultured Cyanobium sp. | reverse complement strand
TTGTGCGGCCCAGTGCTTGGCCGTTGCCAGGGTGTGGCCGAGGAGCTGCTGTTGGATCTGGGCGGCGCGCCGGTTGCCGAGGCCGGAAGCCAGCCGTTGCTTGCAGCGGCCCGGCGCAGGCCAGCGGGCCATCACCACCAGTTGGCGTTTCACCCGGCGTGGGGCAGCTCGGAGGGTTTGAGCACCACCTGGCTCTTGTTGCTATTGCGTTGAATTGCGATTGTGAGCGGCGCTCCCACATGGCCCTGGTCGACGGCCAATTGCACCTCCGACGGGTTTTTCACCGCCCGACCGCCCACCCGCTCAATCAGGTCGCAGGGCCGCAGCCCGCCCCGGGCGGCCGGGCTGCCCGGCATCACATCCACCACCACCACCCCATTCACCTCCGGCACCTTGCATTCGTCGGTGCTGGCGTTGATTTCCCGCGCTAGCTGGGGGGTGAGGGCCTGCAGGCGCACGCCGATGTAGGGGTGGCTGGCGCTGCCCCGTTCCAGGATCTGGCCGGCGATCTGGCGCGCCACGTTGATTGGAATCGCAAAACTCAGCCCGGCCCCCGGGGCCTTGCGGATGGCGGTGTTGATGCCAATCACCTGACCACGGTCGTTGATCAGGGGGCCGCCGCTGTTGCCGGGGTTGATCGCCGCATCGGTCTGGATGTAGGGCACCCGTTGCCCCTCACCCAGGGCATTGGTGCGCTGGATGGCACTGATGATCCCGGCGGTCACCGTGTTGTCGAGGCCGAGGGGATTGCCGATTGCAATCGCCCATTCGCCAGGCCGCACCTTGGCCGAGTCGCCCAGGGGTGCCACGGGCAGGCCGCTGGCCACCACCTTCACCACGGCCACATCGGTGACGGGGTCGCTGCCGAGCACCTTGCCACTGAAGCTGCGGCCATCGGGCAGGGTGACGCTCACCTCCGAAGCGCCCTCCACCACGTGGGCGTTGGTGAGCACGATCCCATCGGAGCGGGTGATGAAGCCGGAGCCCTGGCCCTGCTGCTGCTCAATGGCGGGTCCATTGCCAAACAGGCTCCCGAGCGGATTCACCAGGCGCTTGATCGTGTCGATCCGCACCACCGCCGGCCCCACCTTGGCCACCGCATCGACGATGAACGAATTGCTACCGGGGATCACGGCCGAGGGCGCCGCATCACTGATGCGGGTGTCACGGGGATTGTTGCCGGAGAAGCCCGGAAAGCCGGAGCTACACCCGCCGAGCAGCAGCAGGGGCGCGATCAGGCCGGCACTCATTGCCAACGGGTAGCGGCGCATGGGCTGGGTTCGGTGCCAGGTGTGGATTCGCCTCATTTAAGACCGTTCTGCCCCGTTGTTTTGCGTATATTCAGCGCTCGCGATGGGGGCCTCCTTGGTGCAGCAGCAGGCAACCCAGCTGTGGCACCAGGTTCAGCAGGCTCTCCAGGCCAACCTCAGCAAACCCACCTTCGAAACCTGGATCCGGCCAGCCCAGTGCACGGGTTTTGCCAATGGCCAGCTCCAGCTTTTGGCGCCCAACAGCTTTGCCTGTGGGTGGCTGCGGAAGAACTACCTGGGCACGATTGAGGCGGTGGCCTCCGAGCTCGCAGGCCGCCAGGTGCAGGTGCAGGTGGCGGTGGCCAACGGCGATGACATCCACATCCAGCCTCCCCCGGCCGTCGCAACTCCAGCCGAGGCTGGACAGCCAGGTGGGGCTGCCCCTGCGGCGGCCAAAGCCACCGGCGAAGCCTCCCGTAAGCGCATTCCGGGCCTGAACCCCCGCTATGTGTTCAACCGCTTTGTGGTGGGGCCCAACAGCCGCATGGCCCATGCTGCCGCCCTGGCCGTGGCCGAGGCTCCAGGGCGGGAATTCAACCCCCTGTTCCTCTGCGGTGGGGTGGGCCTGGGCAAAACCCACCTGATGCAGGCGATCGGCCACTACCGATTGGAGATCAACCCCGACGCCAAGGTTGCCTATGTCTCCACGGAAACCTTCACCAACGATTTGATCCAGGCGATCCGCAAAGACGGCATGCAGGCGTTTCGCGATCGCTACCGCGCCGCCGATCTGATCCTGGTCGACGACATCCAGTTCATTGAGGGCAAGGAATACACCCAGGAGGAGTTCTTCCACACCTTCAATGCCCTGCATGAGGCGGGTCGCCAGATCGTGATCGCCTCCGACCGTCCGCCCAGCCAGATCCCTCGGATGCAGGAGCGCTTGATCTCCCGCTTCTCGATGGGCCTGATTGCCGACATCCAGCCACCGGATCTGGAAACCCGGATGGCGATCCTGCAGAAGAAGGCGGAGCAGGAGCAGATGGCCCTGCCCCGGGATCTGATCCAGTTCATCGCCGGTCGGTTCACCGCCAACATCCGCGAATTGGAGGGTGCCCTTACCCGGGCCGTGGCCTTTGCTTCGATCACCGGGCTGCCGATGACAGTGGAATCGGTGGCGCCGATGCTCGATCCCGCCGGGGTGGACCTGGAGGTCAAACCCGAGCAGGTGCTCGAGAAGGTGGCCGAGGTGTTTGGCGTGGGCATCGATGAAATGCGCAGCGCCAGCCGCAAACGGGCGGTGAGCCAGGCCCGGCAGGTGGGCATGTATTTGATGCGCCAGAGCACCAACCTCTCCTTGCCCCGCATCGGCGAGGCCTTCGGCGGCAAGGACCACTCCACCGTGATGTATGC
>CAYFKI010000157.1:1928-3861 GCA_964343525.1 uncultured Cyanobium sp. | reverse complement strand
CGGTGCCCGACTACGTGGCCGCCCTCAACCAGCCCGTGGCCGGCCTGCGGGTGGGCCTGGTGCGCGAATGCTTTGAGGCCGAAGGCCTCGATCCCCAGGTGAAGGCTTCGGTGCTCGCTGCAGCGGAGCAATTGCAGGCCCTGGGCTGTGAGCTGGTGGATGTGAGCTGCCCCCGCTTCAACGACGGCATCGCCACCTACTACGTGATTGCCCCGTCGGAAGCGTCGGCCAACCTGGCCCGCTACGACGGCGTGAAGTACGGCTACCGCACCCCCGATGCCCAGAACCTGGCGGAGATGACCGCCCGCAGCCGCGCCGAGGGCTTCGGCGCCGAGGTGCAGCGCCGGATCCTGATCGGCACCTATGCCCTCTCGGCCGGCTACGTGGATGCCTACTACAAGAAGGCCCAGCAGGTGCGCACCCTGATCCGCCGCGATTTCGATCGGGCCTTTGAAGGCGTGGATGTGTTGCTCACCCCCACTTCGCCCACCACGGCCTTTGGCTTCGGGGCCCACAGCGACGATCCCCTGGCCATGTATCTGGCTGATCTGCTCACGATTCCGGCCAACATGGCGGGCCTGCCGGCGATCAGCCTGCCCTGCGGCTTCGATCAGCAGGGCCTGCCGATCGGTGTGCAGCTGATCACCAACGTGCTCGAGGAGCCGCGTCTGCTGCAGGTGGCCCACCACTACGAGGGGGCGGCCCAGGTGATGGCCAACCGTCCCGCGGCGGCCTTGGTGCCCTAAAAGCCAAAGCCGGGGCTTTCCGTTTCCCACGGGGCGTTCCGCACCCCAGATCTGGTGGCCCGAGCCAGGACTGGATCCTTCCAACACTGGATCTTGCGTGGCTCCCCTAGCCTGGAGACACTCCTGGCACCCTCCTTGGCCTTCGTTCCGCTCCATAACCACAGCGACTACAGCCTCCTGGATGGGGCCAGTCAGCTGCCGGCGATGGTGGATCGGGCCGTGGCCCTGGGCATGCCGGCCCTCGCCCTCACCGACCACGGGGTGATGTACGGGGCGATCGAGCTGCTCAAGCTCTGCACCAAGGCGGGCATCAAGCCGATCATCGGCAACGAGATGTACGTCATCAATGGCTCCATTGATGACCCCCAACCCAAAAAGGAACGCCGCTATCACCTGGTGGTGCTGGCCAAAAACGCCACCGGCTATCGCAATCTGGTGAAGCTCACCAGCATCAGCCAGCTGCGGGGCATGCGGGGACGCGGCATCTTTGCCCGGGCCTGCATTGACAAGGCCCTGCTCAAGCAATACAGCGAAGGGTTGATTGTGGCCACGGCCTGCCTGGGGGGCGAGATTCCCCAGGCCATCCTGCGGGGCCGACCCGATGCCGCGCGCGACATCGCCCGTTGGTATCAGGAGGTCTTCGGCGACGACTTTTACCTGGAAATCCAGGACCACGGCGGCATGGAAGACCGCATCGTCAATGTCGAAATGGCCCGCCTTGGGGCCGAACTTGGCATTCCCCTGATCGCCACCAACGACGCCCACTACCTCAGCGCCCAAGACGTCGAGGCCCATGACGCCCTGCTGTGCGTGCTCACCGGCAAGTTGATCAGCGATGAGAAGCGGCTGCGGTACACCGGCACCGAATACATCAAGGGGGAGGAGGAGATGCTCGCCCTGTTTGCCGATCACCTCGAGCCGGCCGTGATTGCGGAGGCCGTGGCCAACACGGCCAAGGTGGCCGAGAAGGTGGAGTCCTACGACATCCTGGGCCGCTACCAGATGCCCCGCTTCCCGATTCCCGAGGGCCACACACCGGTGAGTTATCTCACCGAGGTGGCCGAGCAAGGGCTCAGGGATCGGCTGCGGCTCGATGCCAACCAAAGCTTTGATCCCACCTACGGCGAGCGCCTGGCCTTTGAGCTGCAGGTGATGGAGCAGATGGGCTTCCCCACCTACTTCCTGGT
>CAYFKI010000157.1:0-1881 GCA_964343525.1 uncultured Cyanobium sp. | reverse complement strand
CTACATCCGCTTCGCCCGCGAGAACGGCATCCCAGTTGGGCCCGGCCGGGGTTCAGCCGCCGGCTCCCTGGTGGCCTATGCCCTCGGCATCACCAACATCGATCCGGTGGAGAACGGGCTGTTGTTCGAGCGGTTCTTGAACCCCGAACGCAAATCGATGCCGGATATTGATACCGACTTCTGCATCGAGCGCCGTGGTGAAGTGATCGACTACGTCACCCAGCGCTACGGCGACGACAAGGTGGCCCAGATCATCACCTTCAACCGCATGACCTCCAAGGCCGTGCTCAAGGATGTGGCGCGCGTGTTGGATATTCCCTATGGCGATGCGGATCGCTTGGCCAAGTTGATCCCGGTGGTGCGCGGAAAGCCAGCCAAGCTCAAGGAGATGATTGGCCCTGAATCACCGGCCCCTGAATTTCGCGAAAAATACGAAGCCGATCCCCAGGTCAAGCGCTGGGTTGATATGGCGATGCGAATCGAGGGCACCAACAAAACCTTTGGCGTGCATGCCGCCGGGGTGGTGATCGCTGCCGATCCGCTCGATGAATTGGTGCCCCTGCAGCGCAACAACGACGGCCAGGTGATCACCCAATACTTCATGGAAGACGTGGAGTCGATGGGCCTGTTGAAAATGGATTTCCTGGGCCTCAAAAACCTCACCATGATCGATAAAACGGTCGATCTGGTGGCCCAAAGCAGCGGTGATCGGGTAGATCCAGACGACCTCCCCCTCAACGATCCCCTCACCTATTCCTTGCTGGCCCGGGGTGATCTCGAAGGCATCTTCCAGCTCGAATCGAGCGGCATGCGCCAGATCGTGCGTGATCTCAAGCCTTCCTCACTTGAGGACATTTCTTCGATCCTGGCCTTGTACCGGCCAGGCCCGCTGGATGCGGGGTTGATTCCCAAATTCATCAACCGCAAGCATGGCCGGGAGTTGATTGATTTCGCCCACGCCAAGCTGGAGCCGATCCTGCGGGAGACCTACGGAATCATGGTCTACCAGGAGCAGATCATGCGCATCGCCCAAGACCTGGCGGGCTACTCCCTCGGCGAGGCCGACCTGCTACGGCGCGCCATGGGCAAGAAGAAAAAGAGCGAGATGGAGAAGCACCAGGGCATCTTCGTGAAGGGGGCCAGCGAGCGGGGCGTCGACCCGCGCATCGCCGAATCCCTGTTTGAGCAGATGGTGCTGTTCGCCGAATACTGCTTCAACAAGAGCCATTCCACCGCCTACGGCGCGGTGACCTATCAGACCGCCTACCTCAAGGCCCACTACCCGGTGGCCTACATGGCGGCGCTGCTCACGGTGAATGCCGGTGCCAGCGACAAGGTGCAGCGCTACATCGCCAATTGCAATGCGATGGGCATCGAAGTGATGCCCCCGGATGTGAATGCCTCTGGTATTGATTTCACGCCCGTGGGGGATCGGATCCTGTTTGGTCTCTCCGCCGTGCGCAATCTCGGCGAAGGGGCGATCCGCCAGCTGATCGAGTCGCGCCAGAGCGATGGGCCGTTCACGTCGCTGGCCGATCTCTGTGATCGCATTCCGGGTCAACAACTCAACCGCCGTGCCCTGGAGGCCCTGATCCACTCCGGTGCCCTCGACAGCCTTGAGCCCCAGGCCAACCGGGCCCAGTTGATGGCGGATCTCGATCTGGTGGTGGATTGGGCCAGTTCCCGGGCCAAGGATCGGGCCAGCGGCCAAGGCAACCTGTTTGATCTGTTGTCAGGCGGCGGCACGGCTGAGGATGGCGCCAGCGGCCTCGGGGCTGCGGGCGATTGCAGCACCGCGCCGAAGGCCGCTCCGGTGCGGGATTACCCCCCCACCGAGAAGCTGCGGCTGGAGAAGGAGCTGGTGGGCTTCTACCTCTCCGA
>CAYFKI010000156.1:3327-3880 GCA_964343525.1 uncultured Cyanobium sp. | reverse complement strand
TTCACTGAAATCAGCCGCTAGACGCTGTTAATCGCCTCCATGGCGATCGCGGCAATCGCCTGGTCGCTGGCCTTCGGCAGCTGCACGTAGCGACCACCGGCCGCATCGGCCAGCTCCTTGCCCATGCCACTGCCGATGAACTTGCGCTCGGTGTCGATCACGAGCAACTTGATGCCTAGGGCCCGGTAGCGGCTGGCCACCAGCTTCACCTCCTCCTTGAGGTCCACCGGTTCTTCGCCCTCAAGCTCGGGTTGGCCCAAAGATTTGGAGAGGGGCACATTGCCGCGACCATCGGTGATCGCCACCACCACCACTTGGCCCAAATCACCGGTGGCCAGGGCATTGGCGCCCACCCGTGCCGCCTGGGTGAGGCCATGGGCCAAGGGAGACCCCCCGCCGCAGGGCATCGATTCCAGCCGCCGCCGCGCCGCCGTGATCGAGCGGGTGGGAGGCAACAACACCTCAGCCTGCTCGCCGCGGAACGGGATCAGGGCCACCTCATCACGGTTCTCGTAGGCCTCGGTGAGCAGCCGAATCACGGCTCCCTTGGCGC
>CAYFKI010000156.1:1086-3317 GCA_964343525.1 uncultured Cyanobium sp. | reverse complement strand
CGGCTTGGCCCGCAGGTCGCCGGCCTCGACGATCACCTTGCGATGGGGTTGCCGTTCGCGGCGAGATTTCTGATACGGCGCCGCCGCCCGCAGGGTGGCATCCACCGCAATGCGCTTCACCGGCCCACGGGGCAGCATCGGCTTCACGTAACGGCCACGGGAATCGCTGAACACCACCGCCCGGCTACCGCTACCCCCTGATTTGGCCTTGTTGGCGCCAAACAGCAACAGATCGGGATCGATAGCCGTGGCCTCGGGATCCAGCAAAAATTCTTCGGGCACCTGCGGTGGAGCCTGATCCTCTGGGGTGTCGTCGTCGGGCTGCTCGTCGTCTTGGTCGTCGTTGTCGAGATCGTCGTTGCTGGGTTCCTCCGGCTCCTCGGGCGGCTGCTCCCCCTGGGGCGGAGGTGGCGGTGGCGGCTCCATCGGTTGCTCCGGATCCGGGGGCGGCAACTGCAACGCCCGCGGTGCAATCACCAGCCGAACGGCCACCTGGAGGTCGTCGGCCTCCACCTGATCACGGCCGCTGAGGGCCGCATGGGCCCGGGCCACCCGCACCGCATAGAGCTCGGAACGATGGCCTTCCACCCCACCCCGAAGGGCCTCATTCACCAGATAGGCAATCTGCTCCCGGGCGATCTGCACATCCGGTAGCCATTGGCGCGCCAACAGCAACTGGGTCGCCAAGGCCTCGGTTTCCTCCTGCCAGCGGGCGCCAAAAGCCTCACTGGACTCGGCATGGCCGATGGCACTGCGCGTGATTTGCACCCGCTGATCCAGTTCGAGCACCTGGTTGGCGCTGAGGCAAATGGCAAAACGATCCAGCAGGTGATCGCGCACCGCCCCCTCTTCCGGGTTGTAGGTGGCGATCAACAGACAGCGGCAGGGGTGGCTGAGGCTGAGGCCCTCCCGCTCGATCCGGTTTTCGCCGCTGCCGACGGCGGCCAACAGCAGGTTGGTGATGTTGTCGTCGAGCAGGTTGAGCTCATCGACGTAGAGCACCCCCCGATGGGCCTCGGCGAGCAGTCCGGGTTGGAACACCGCCTGGCCAGAGGCGAGCGAGGCCGTCACGTCGACCGACCCCACCAACCGGTCTTCGGTGATGCCCAAAGGCACCTGCACAAAGGGGGCCGGGATCACCTTGGTGGGTTGCAGGGCCGAGGGATCGCTGCCGGAGGGATCAGCCCCCAGTTCGCTGAGCCGCCTGCGGATGGCGTCGTCCCAATCGTCGGGCCTTTGGGGATCAATGTTGAGGTTGAGCTGCGCTCCACCTGCGGAAGACCCATGGGCGCCACTGCCGCCAGCCAGATCGAGCACATCAATCGGCGGCAGCAGGGCATGCAACCCCCTCGCCAGCACGGATTTACCCGTGCCGCGCCCACCGGCGATCACCACCCCCCCCAGGCCGGGATCCACCGCCGCCAGGAGCAGGGCCAATTTGAGGGTGCCATGGCCCGTGATCGCTGCCAGCGGAAACGAGCGTGCTGCCACTCCGCTTGCAACCATGGAACGGCCCAATCCCTAAACAGTGCGCGCCAGTCTGGCTGATCAGAGCATCGCCATTGCCCTGGGCGCCAACCTCGGCGATCCAGCCAGCACCCTGATCGCGGTGCGGCCCCTGCTCGAGCAGGTGGTGGATGGCTGGCTCAACGCCAAAGCACCAGCCAGCGGTTGGGCCAGCCGCTCGCCAAACCACACGCGCTATCGATGGTCGCCGCTGTTTCGCACCGAGCCGGTGGGGGGCCCCGATGACCAACCGAGCTACCTCAATGCGGTGCTGGTGATCAGTACAGCTGGCCTGGGCGATCCAGCCGGGGACCCCTCCGACCAAGCCCCGGCCAATGCCACTGCCCCGGCCATGGCCCTGCTCCATCGCCTGCAGGGGCTGGAGGCCCAATTTGGCCGCCAGCGCCACGAGCACTGGGGACCCCGCAGCCTGGATCTGGACCTGCTCTGGTGCGGAGATCTCTGTTGCCAGAGCAGCGAACTCGAGCTGCCCCACCCCCGCCTGCTGGAGCGCAGTTTCGTGTTGGCACCCCTGGCGGCCGTGGCTCCCAACCTGATCCCGCCTGGGCAAACCAGCCGCTCCCCCACAAGCTGCAGCGCCCTGCTGGAGCAGCTCTTGCCCCAGCTGCAGCAAGCGCCACCGAAGCGCGTGCCTCCCCAACAAGGCTGGCCGGAGTAGGCCATGCTGGCCCCATCTCCTTCAGCCCACCCTCGCCATGGCGCCC
>CAYFKI010000156.1:0-1076 GCA_964343525.1 uncultured Cyanobium sp. | reverse complement strand
ATGGCGCCCCTGCCCGCCCCCGAGCCCGCGCGCCACATCGAAACCACCGCTTGCCTCGATGCCCGCAAGCTGCGCTTTGAGATCAACCGGGTGGAGCTCCCCATGGGGGTGGAGGGCACCTTTGGGTTGATCAAGCACCCCGGCGCTTCTCTGGCGGTGCCGGTGCTGGCCGATGGCCGGGTGGTGGTGCTGCGCCAATACCGCTTTGCCGTAGCCACCCGGCTGTTGGAATTTCCTGCCGGCACCTTGGATCCCGGCGAAACACCGCTTTCCACCATGCAGCGCGAACTGCAGGAAGAGGCTGGTTACAGCGCCAGCCGCTGGGATGCCCTCGGGGCCATGCTCCCCTGCCCCGGCTACTCCGATGAGGTGATCCATTTGTTTTTGGCCCGGGAGCTCACCGAGCTCACGGAGCGCCCCGCCGGTGACGACGATGAGGATCTGGAGGTGCTGCTGATGGAGCCCGGCGAGCTGGATCAGGCCCTCGCCAGCGGCGATGAGTATCTCGATGGCAAAAGCGTGACCGCCTGGCTGCGGGCCAAACAACTCCTGGACCTCTAGAGGGCAAACCAACGTCATGGCATCCCCCCGCTGGCTGATCTGGCACCGCCGCGACCTGCGCCTGGCCGACAACTGGGCCCTGGCCGCCGCCGCTGCCGCCACGCCTGCCGTGACCGGGGTGTTCGTTTGGGATCCGGCGATCCTGGAGCCAGAGCCTGGCCAGCCAGCGATGGCACCGGCCCGGCTGTGGTTCATCAGCGAAAGCCTGAAGGAGCTGGAGCAGAGCTGGCGCCAAGCCGGCAGCCGGCTGGTGATTCTGCGCGGCAACCCCCGGCTGCTGGTGCCCCAGCTGGCCGCAGCCCTGGAGGCATCGGTGGTGGCCTGGAATCGGGATGTGGAACCGCTTGCCCGCCAGCGGGATCGGGAGGTGGCCAGCGCCCTCCAAGCCCAAGGCCAAAAGGTGCTGGTGGATTGGGACCAACTCCTGATTCCTCCGGATCAACTCAAAACCGGCAGCGGTGAGCCCTACCGGGTGTATGGCCCCTTCTGGCGCAATTGGCGCGGCCAGGTGGAAA